>JAJZCJ010000100.1 GCA_021846145.1 Bacillota bacterium | reverse complement strand
ACGAGGACTCATTATTTGTGGGCCACAAGATGACATGGAACTGGCAGCACCTTTGATTGACTTGGCAACGCAATTACAATTTCCGATTTTGGCAGATCCACTGTCGCAATTGCGAACATCAGGGATTACGTCGCCTTTAGTCATTGATCACTATGATGCTTTTTTGCGGGCCGTCACCTCTTTTGCGGATGATCATCCGCTGCGTAATGCATTACAACCGCAAGTGGTGATCCGCATTGGGCAGACTCCTACTTCAAAAGTGTTGGGGCAATACTTGTCGGGCTTAACAGAGGCTAGGCAAATAGTAATCAATGGCAATGAGTCTTGGCAGGATCCTTTTTTCACGGCGACAGAAGTCTGGCAGGCAGATCCGGTATCGTTAATCCAGGGGCTCACGCGAATAGGGTTTCGAGCAAGAGAAAGTGAATTTGCTGCATTGTGGATGCAAGTATCGCAAAGGGTTCGCAAGGTCATCCGTCAAGAAGTGCGAGCGATCGAGCCAGTATTTGAAGGCAGGGTGTGGCAGGAACTAGAGCGCATGGTTCCGCAAGGCAGCACAATTTTCGCAGGAAATAGTATGCCTATTCGGGACATGGATTCATTGTTTCCGGTGATTGATCGGTCTGTTCGCGTTATCGCCAATCGCGGGGCAAGTGGCATCGATGGGGTGATATCTAGTGCGCTTGGTGTCAGTGCGGTGGGACAGGCTCCTGTATTTCTGGTGATTGGGGACTTGTCTTTTCATCATGATATCACAGGCTTAATGATTGCTAAAATGCACAAGTTACCGCTAATTGTGATCTTGATTCAAAATGATGGTGGCGGAATTTTCTCATTTTTACCGCAATCTACGCAATCAGATGTGTTTTCCTATTTTTCGACATCACACGGACTGGATTTTGAGGCGATTGTGAAAAGTTATGATGGCAGTTATAAGCGTATTGCGGACTGGTCGCGGTTTCAAACGGTGTTGACGGCGGCAATAGAGCAACCTGGTTTGCAGGTGCTGGAATTGCGAACGGATCGCGATGAAAATGTGCGGATGCATCAACAACTATTTTTAACGTGTGCGAAGGTTTTAGAAGACTTAGGAGTGGAGAGGCTTGCAAGAGATTAACGTGCGGCTACGAGATGTTGATGTTTTTGTAAGATATGAGGAAAAAGGAAATGGCCTGCCAATCGTGTTTTTGCACGGATTTACCGGTGATTCACGGGATTGGGCGGATTTTGCAGGGCGTGTGGCCATTTGTCATCCTTGGGTTGCCATTGACTTACTTGGTCATGGCAAAACAGGTGTTCCCGCCTCATCGTCACGCGATCACATGGGGGAACAGGTGGCGATTTTAGAGGCGGTTTTTGATTATCTGGATATTTCTTCGTTGGTGCTGCTTGGTTACTCAATGGGTGGAAGGGTAGCACTTGCTTATACGATCTCGTTACCAAAGCGTATCGCGGGGCTGATTTTGGAAAGCGCTTCGCCAGGACTCAGAACGAAGCAGGAAAGAGCGAGCAGGCGCGCAGATGATGCGAAATTGGCCACGCAAATTCTCGAATTGGGTATAGCAGATTTTATTAAAAAATGGGAAAACACACCGCTCTTTTTTTCTCAGAAAAGACTCTCCTCAGCAGTATTGCAACACCAAAGAGACATCAGAACCTCTCAAAATGCGATTGGGTTAGCGAATAGTTTGCGCGGCATGGGCACGGGTAGTCAGCCGTCGCTGTGGCCTGAACTGCATCAAGTCCAGATGCCGGTGTTGCTATTATCTGGCGAATATGACGCTAAATTCACACAGTTGGCGGCTTCTATGCAAAAAGAGATACACCACGCCAAGCATGTAATGATAAAAGGGGCAGGGCATAATGTGCACTTGGAATCGCCGCATGCATTTTGGTTGCTGGTGAGAAGGTTTATGAAGGCAATCTCACAGTAAATATACTGCCTTTTTGTACCGTGCTGTTGGCAAAGATAAAGCCATGATGTGCGTCTACAATCCACTTGGCAATGGAGAGACCGAGACCACTGCCCTGATTGTCACGATGGCGACTGCTGTCACCTCTCATGAAGCGGTCAAAAATCTTTGGCAGTTGATCCGGCGGTATCCCGACCCCCGTGTCTTGTACAGCGATCTGCGCGAAATTTGTATCACAGCCTAGTGTGATCGTGACGGTGTCACCTGTATTTGTATACTTGAGCGCATTGTCCAGAAGAATGAGCAAGAGTTGGCGCAAACGCTTGGTGTCTCCGATTGTTTTGCAAGGGAACTCGGGCGTTGCCAGTTGTAAGTCTTTCCCTTGATCCTCTGCGAGGGGAGAAACAGTATCTGCAACCTCGCGAACTAAAGCGCAAAGATCAATTTCCTTATGTTCAATCAGCACTTCCATCGAATCAGCGCGGGCAAGCGTCAGTAAATCCTCAATTAAAGTCGTGGTTCGTAACACCTCAGAATAGGCGTTGCCTAGCCAGTGTAACTCACTGTCAATCGTGTGATCTGGATGGTGTAGTAGTACTTCGAGATTGGTTTTAATAATAGTAAGTGGCGTACGCAGCTCATGGGAGGCGTCAGCCACAAATTGCTGTTGTCTTTTCCATGAATTAATAGACGGAGTAAGAATGCGAGAGGATAGCCAAACTCCGATTACAATAGTAATTGCGAGTGCCACAAATCCTACTAAGCCTAGCGTCCACAATAAGTTGGACAGCGTAGTATCTGTAGCTGCAGTCTGGGTGGTGACACGAATCAAGTAATCTCCATGTTTTGAATGAATGATTGCGAAAAATGACCGGTAGGGGATACCTTCAATGTGAATCGTTCGAAAAACACCGTCAGGTTGATTCTGAGCCACTTTATTGATGCTGGCCGGACTGACAAAAGGATTGCCATCAATGAAAATGCTGTATTGCACAGCACTGCCAGGTATTTTTTGCCATAGGCTGAAATTGTATTTTGAGTTCGAATTGTCGCGCACGCTTGTGGTGGTACCGTTCATGTGAGAGTGAATGGTGTGAGTAGCGAAATCAAGCAATGAATTGTCGAGTACCTCATATAGTTGATTGGCCATCAGGCTGTATACTAAACTAAGAAGAATAATCCAAATAGTTAACAACGTCCCAATGATAATCATGAAAAGTTTCATTCGTATCGCACTAAATGCGTCCTTTTTTTTACCTTGTGTCAAAACCATTCATCCTTTAAGCATTCAGGTTTGAACGCTATTCTGTTTTCTTGAGCGTATAACCCACGCCGCGAACGGTTTGAATCAGCGGCCCTTGGACACTATACAGCCGTCGTCTTAAGTGATGGACATAGGTATCAAGTACACCTTCTAAGACATCTGTTTCATAACCCCATACATGATCGATCAATTGTTGCCTTGTCAAGACTTGTCCCGCGTGGCGGATTAACATTTCTAAAATTTGTGTCTCTTTGGGCGACAACACGACTGGGTCTGCATCGCCGAATTCAATCGTGCGCGTCAACAGGTCAAAGCGAAGGCCTTCAAATTCTAATAGGTGGTCGGTCACAAATTCGGTGGGCCTACGCGCTAGTGCATGGATGCGGGCCAGCAGTTCTTCTGTGGCAAAAGGTTTGACTAAGTAGTCATCAGCGCCAGTATTTAATCCTTCCACTCGATCTGACACAGAGTCTCTTGCTGTTAACAATAAAATGGGCGTCGTAATTCCTTGTTGTCTTAATTGAACAACAATTTCCAGTCCATTCATCCCCGGAAGCATGCGATCGAGCACAATCGCATCGTAGGGAACTGTCATTGCAAGATGTAACCCTTCTTCCCCGTCAAAAACCGCATCAGCCTGAATTTGCTCTTCTGCCACTAGGCGTACTAGCGCTTCCGCTAATTTGACTTCATCTTCAACAATTAAGATGCGCAAACACATTCACCTCAAGTAGAACATACCACATAAAAAAACACAGCGCACATTTTAGGTGAGGGGTGCGCTGTGTTAGGGCAGCCATTGATGATATTAGGTAGTCACTTTATTGCTAGCGGTGTCATGACTTAATGCCGATTCTATTTGCTCAAAGGATAGATCTGTTCCCGCTTCCTCGACACTAATGTTGGAAGTTTCACGGCCAAAAATGACAAACGGTAAAGCGAGCAGCAAGATAGCAATGGCAATGCCTTCAAAGATCACCCGATTACCCCACATGTTTAACAACAAGGGGATAAAGTAGATCGTGACTATACCGCTTAACACTCGTGCGGCCATTTCATTGGAATATACCCCATGCCCGCGCAAACGGGTCGGATATTGTTCAGCAACGGTTAATTTAGACACAGGGAACACGCCAAGACCGAAGAATGAGGTAAGGAAACCGGCAAAAATGACCAAGGCTGGTGATGAAAATAGCCCGAACATTCCGGCTCCAATAGCGGCAAGCAGAAAGTAGGTCGTAAGTATTTTTTTGCGCCCATATCTGTCTGCCAAATAGCCTTGAACAATCGAACCGATTCCAGCCATCCCCATCATTAGACCCGTAAATAGAATCGCACTACCATTTCCAAAACCTCTGGACATCAGCAGGGTGGGTCCAAATACCAACAGGATATAGAATAATACGAGTGCTGCAGTCAATTGTGCGGCAACGATCATGCCGCGTTGCAAGTAGGGGCTGCGAAATAACACTTTTGCAGTGGGCAGAGTGTTGGCTCCTTTTTGAATGACAACAAGCGCCTTGCGATTGATCAGTTCAGTATCGTGAGGTAACCCTGCTTCGTTTTCTAATTTTTCCACGAGCCGCATTACTTGTTCGCGTTTGTTATTCTTAAGCAGATAACGTGGCGATTCTGGCAACCAGATGACAAGTGGAATCAAAAGAATTAATGGAATGCCGCCAAGATAAAATGGAACTCTCCAAGCCATGTCAGAAGAAAAGGTGTGCAGCGCCCATAATGCGGCCAAGTTTGGGATCAGGTAAGCGGCCGTTAAGACGCCGTTAGAGTAACCAATACTCACAGCACGGCGTTTACTGTGGACAAATTCTGACAGGAACAGGTACGGCATAGGCAACACAGCACCTTCGCCAATTCCCGCTAGCAGTCGCACGGCAACGAGCTGCCATACTGCATGTGTCAAAGCGCCTGCCATGGTGATGATGGAGAAAATCAACATGCCGTAAAGTACCACTTTTCTTCTTCCAAATCGATCAGCGAGAATTCCTGCTGGGATCATGCCCAACACCACGCCTACAGTTGAGGCAATGCCAAGCAACCCCATGTCGTTTTGCGTCAAATGCCAGTTGCTTTTGAGCACGGTGAGCACAGGCCCTACAATGCCAATGTCAAACGCCTCTGCCAACCAAACGATGGATAGTAGAACAATAATGCCAATCGTCGTTTTGGTGATAGGCGTTCGATCAAGACGCGCCAGCAAATTTTCATCTGCATATAAAGATGGGTTGTGTTGCATATCTATCTAACCTCCTAAAAGTTAATTAATGCCGAATTAAGCACTGCGAGAAATATTTTGGCGCAATTTGGGAAGCTTTGTTTTTTGGCCAACGATATAACTGATCAATGGAATTCTTCCTAGGAAGTTGGAAATAATAATCGCAACCCCATAGACAAAGACAATCGACAAAGGCAATAAAATCATGCGCCAGGTCAAAGAGGGGTGGACGTGATACACAAATACTTCGACATAGTGGAGTGCAAAAGGGTGAACGAGAAACACACCAAAAGAAGCAGCAGCCACCATTTTTACAAATCCGCTAAACCAGCGGATGGAAGCTTTATGGCGGTTATCAGCCCAAGCAATACCTGCTCTCCATAAAACAGCGGTGATGATTAAACTATATGGAATCATAAATGGCTGCAATACTAGGTCTGACATGGAATAATCTTGATGAAGGAGCAGCCTGCCAATGGCAAAATGAATCCAGAGCGCTAACAGCATTGCTAAAAAAGCAGCTAGTATTAAACGAGTGTGTTTTACCACGTAGTTTCTAATTGGGTTATAGTAAATAGCCAGTTCTGCGCCTGCGATAAACCAGAATTGATAGGTCAGCAAATTGCGATCTCGCAAGAGAATTAACCATTTTAGAATAAAGGGAAGATGTGTGACATTCACGTTTTGCACATAGGCGCTATTGAGCCACATCAGAAAAAGTTCAAGGAAGAAACTCCCCACAAAAATCCAAACATGCCACTTCTCCATCCTTTTCATCCACTTGACGAAAAACGGGAAAACAACATATAACTGCATCGAAATCAGCAAGAAATACAAGAAAAATTGATTGCCAGTAAGGAGTGCAATGGTAATAGTGTGAAGTAGATGGCTTGCAGTCCAAGAGAAATTCTTTAAATATGTTCCTGAAAATAAGATGTATGCGATCGTCCAGAAAATATAGGGAATCGCAATCAGGAAGAAACGTTTTTTCCAAAAGGTAGTCGCCTTAAACGGTTTTCGATAATAGGTAATAAACAACACGAGTCCAGTGATAAATAAAAAGGATTCGCGCGTGAAGTGTAGGGCAGTTAATAACATCTCAAGCAACACGTTGGGGGTCGTTATGCCAAGATTAAAAGTATTGTAAAAAGAAACATTATGCACACATACGACTCCAAGTATAATAAAGGCTCGCATCAGATCAATTTCATATAAGTGTTCTTTCATGTACGAAGCCAAACCTCCTCTGGTAGTTGACACTATCATAGCTAGATACATTTAAAAACATCTTAATGCCCATGATGCTGCGTTAAGGCGATTTTAAGGTGTGGCTGGCAAATTATAAGAATGATCTCGAATTTATTTTTGGAAGGACGATCAATATGTCCGAACTCAGCCGTAAGATTGACGTTCGTTTAAATGGCAACGAAAATCATGCCGTTTTTTATGGGGAAAAGTGGTTTACTAATGCTGATATTCGCACTGATGTGCAAGTAATCAAGGACTTACTGTCGCAGCAAGGAGTATGTCAAGGCGACAAAATCCTTCTGGCTAGGGAAAATTCATATATATTTATCGCTATCTACATTGCTCTTATTCAGTTTGGCGCAACTGTTGTCCCTGTGAATCCGTTGATGCCTGAGCCGGAGATGCTGAAGGTGGGTACTCGGGCAAAGGTGACAGGTGCATTTGTTGATGCCAATATAATAGAACGAATTGGATTAGAACAATTATCTACACTGCGTTTTCTCGTGACTATTCCAGAGCAAGTTGCAAGCGCAAATGAGCTTGGGGCAAAGCGGTTAGGCACTCCTACCAACAGACGTACAGAGCAACAAGAACCTGATGAGCAGTTGACGGCGATTCTTTTATTTACATCAGGAACTACTGGACTTCCTAAAGGTGTGGAACTCACGCACAAACAAGTATTTGCAACAATTTCTCAAGTGATCACCACACATCAACTTACTAGTAAAGATGTTAGTTACTGTTTCTTGCCGCTTTTTCACATTAATGCGCAAGTGGTCGCGCTTTTGTCTACCATGGTGTCTGGAGGCAGCTTGGTGGTAGAGGGGAAATTTAGCGCCTCCCGTTTTTGGCAAACCGTGACGCATCAACAAGTGACGTGGATATCAGCAGTTCCGACAGTGATCGGAATTTTGATAAAAGCAGAAAACAATCCGGTTGTGCCAGCTTCTTTGCGTTTTGTCAGGTCAGCCTCGGCCCCACTACCGATGGTATACGCACAACGCTTTGAATCGCAGTTTGGGGTTCCGATTATTGAATCCTATGGAATTACTGAGGCTGCAAGTCAGGTGTGTGTCAATCCTTTGCCACCAGGCACAAGAAAGTCAGGTTCTGTGGGGATTCCTGTTGGCGTATCATTGAAAATCATTGGTGAAGATGGCACGCCAGAACAACCGGGTGAAATTGGTGAAATTGCTATTAAAGGTGATAGTGTAATCCAGCATTATGCGAATGGTAATGAAGGGCAAGACAGTTTTCATGATGGTTGGTTTTATACAGGTGACTTAGGTTATATTGATGAAGACGAGTATGTGTATATTACAGGTCGTAAGAAGGAAATGATCAATCGCGCAGGGCAAAAAATTAGTCCTAGAGAAGTGGAGGATGTGATCAGTCAGCATGATGGTGTGAAGTCTGTAGCTGTTATCGGGTTGCCAGATGAGTTGTATGGGGAACGTGTGGTGGCTTATTTTATTCCAGAACCTTGGCATAAGGATACCAATCAATTGACTGCTGCATTAATCACGTTGTGTAAAAAGTCGCTATCTTCGTACAAGTGTCCTGAAGAGTTTCACTTGGTAGAGGCAATTCCCGCAGGCCCTACAGGAAAGGTGCAACGTCATCGATTGCGAGAAGAGGTTATCGCATTAAGCTCAAGCTGATAAGCTGATAAATGGAGTGAGTTATTTTTGAAGTTCAAGTGGACGTATGTTTGGATCCTACTTTTGGTGCTCATCGTACTTTTCAAATGGCATAGCATGGTAAAAGGTGAATACACAGCGTCCGGACCTGTCGTAAAGGTAATGTCGATTGGGTCGTCTGTGGCCGAGGGATGGGATGATCCTTCTGGTGGAGGGTACTTAAAACGGGCTTTTGCTGCATTTAATCAATATAATCATGTGAATGATCAATTGATTAACAAAGCGAAGGCGGGCGACACCGTGGTGAAAATTAAAAGTCAATATGCCAATTGGCTGAAGTCAATTCAACCGAAAGTGGTGGTTCTGGCGTGGGGTGCTCTGGATGATTTAAGCAATCACACTCCGATGCCAGTTTATAAACAGCAAATTAGAAATGAAATAGCTTCGGCACTTGCTATACACGCGAAAGTTTTTGTCGTTACTCCACCGATTACCAGAGCGTCTTATACGCAGTATAAAGTGCAAGAAGCGCAGATGGTGAACACAGAGATATCCATTGCAAAAACTTTTCCAAGCCATCAAGTATATGTTTTTGATGTCTTTAATCAAATGAAAAAATACATTGCCGCACACCATCAAACTTATGTGCCCTATATGGCTGATGGATGGCACCCCAACTCGAAAGGGCATGCACTTGCTGGTCAACTGTTATTCGCTGATATGAAGGCAGCATTAGGCTAACTGACACGAGGAGAGAAAAACATGAATTTATATGTGGTAGGTCGGTTTACACATCATGAGCAGGCAGAAAATGCAGTGGTGGCCTGTCAAAAGGAGTTTCCGGACAAAGTGTCACTTAGTAGCACCACTCCGCATGAAGAGTGGTGGAACAAGGACAATTGGCTGGGAACCTCACTAGAAGCGATTGGCGGTGTTGCGGCCTCAGTTGCTCAGGTGGTGCCTGGTTTTGGGGTGCTTTTCTTGGGAGGACCGCTCGATGGGGCAAGGCAAGGTCAAGTGTTGGCGGATTGGTTGATGTATCACCCGCATCACAAGGTGGATGACAAAGCGACGTTTGTCATCTTGCTTGTGGATGAAGGGGAAGTGGAGAAAGCCACCAAGTTATTGAGCGATCTTGGTGCAGAGCATGTCCATCACAGCACAGTGAAGTGAGTCACACATAATATTGCAGCAAATCTGCAGCCATGTCAGTGTGTGTGAATATCTGTTGAGCCTCCACGAGCATCGTGGAGGCTTTTGTGTCATCATAACGGGCACTAATGTGAGTGAGAATAAGCGCCTTCGCATTGGCCTCTAGGGCAGTTTTGGCAGCATCAATATTGGTAGAATGGCCGCTGATCGTGGCGAGTTTGCTTTCTTCTGACGCAAAAGTGGCTTCATGAATTAGCAAATCAGCATCTTTTGCAAGCTGAATAGCGGAGTTACATGGAGATGTATCTCCTAAAATTGATATTTTTTTACCTTTTGTTGCCGGTTCAATAAAGTCTTTTCCGCAAATATTGCGTCCATCAGGCAACTGTACGTCATGGCCTTGTTTCAGTTGTCCATAGACGGGGCCAGATGGAATTCCTGCGGCCATCGCCTTTTCAATCATGAATCGTCCCGATGTATCTGGCAGGTTAATGGCATAACCTAGGCTTTTTATCGGGTGCACTAGTGTGGCGCATTCCACTTTCGCTGCAGGGTGGTTTAACACCAAGCCGTCTTCCATTACTTCAATAAACTGAAGTGGAAAACTTAAATTGGTTTGGCTCAACCTAAGCGTCGTGTGGATTAATTCTTGCACTCCCAATGGCCCAATAATGGTGAGCGGACTTTGCGTTCCTCCTTGTAGAGACCGACTACTGAGAAAACCGGGCAAACCAAATACATGATCCCCATGTAAATGAGTTAGAAACACATGGGTTACTTGTGAAGAGCTGACGGGAGATCGCTGAAATTGATGTTGGGTTCCTTCTCCGCAATCAAAAAGCCAAACCTCCCGCGATTGATCAAAACGCAGGGCAATGCTGCTGACGTTGCGTTTACGTGTAGGGGCACCAGCGCCGGTTCCTAAAAAAATTACATCCATTGGAATCTCCTCTTAATTATTTGTCAAGCCGAGCGCAA
>JAJZCJ010000099.1 GCA_021846145.1 Bacillota bacterium | reverse complement strand
GCTTCATGAAAGTGTCCTTCGTCACGAAAACTCCAGAGATATAATTTTAATGATTTTAATTCGATAATAAACGGACCTGGATGGTAACGAAAAGTGATTGTGCCAAAATCGGGTTGTCCAGTTTTGGGACAAAGCGTCGTAAATTCAGGGGCATCAATCACTATTTCATAATCCCGGTCAGGATATGGGTTCGGAATTGGATCTAATTCTTTAGATGGTTTGGTGGTCATTGCGATTCACTCCTAATCTGTTCAAGTTCTACTCTGGACTTCTCTAATTCCGCCCGCAAAATTGCCACTTCCTGCACAATTCGCACCGTGCGGATGGTGAGACGGGACAGCACCACGGTCAAGTGCAATGTTATACCTAACATAAATAAAAAACCAATGAAAAACAAAAGTGAAGGTGCATAAAATATTCCAAAAGACGTTGCGATGTGGTTCAATCCACCATGAAATAGTGACAAAATCAGAATGACAATCCCCATGCCTAACCAAAACAGCGAATATTGCTCTAGCAACCATCGTCTACGCATCAATTCCACCACAACCAGCAAAAAAACGATACTGAAAAGCACGCTCATGACATAAACATTCAAAGCGAACCATCTCTCCTTATCGTCTGAATGCGCAGCACTTCAAGTCCAATGGCAAGCGTTACCTTAAACATATAATAGATAGATTTTAGCGTAGTAATCGAAGAATGTCCTGCCTGCCTTTCACGCATTTCAACAGACACTTCGCGCACCTTGATATGATGTCGATGCAAAAGCACCAGCACCTCCACTTCTGGGTAATCCAGTGGATAATAGGCACTAAAAAGTTCAATCACACGCCGATCTGCCACGCGATACCCAGAAGTCGTATCCTTGACAGGATACCCTACCGCCATTTGCACAAATCCAGAAAGCAAAATCATTCCAAGTCGCCGCGCATGAGTGGATTGATAGCCGGTTTTGGCGACATACCTTGACCCTATGATCAAATTGGCTTCCATTTTCTTTGCCTCTGCCAATAATCGAGGCAAATCTACAGGATCATGCTGGCCATCTGCATCTACCTGCACCGCATATTCGTACCCTTGCTCGGCAGCGTAGCGATAACCTGTCTGCATGGCTCCGCCAATGCCGAGATTCACTGGCAACGAAATGACAAAAGCTCCCGCTTGTTTTGCCACACTCACCGTATTGTCACGTGAGCCATCCGAAACGACAAGTACATCCACCCCGCTGACAGAGGCAAAAATGCTGTGTACGACTTGTCCCACACTCGATTCCTCATTGTATGCAGGGATAATAATTAGCGCCTTATTTTTCAACAAATGAGGCTCCCCTTCGTCGCAAATTAAAGAAGTAAGAAACAACCGCCGGAAGTATAATGCCCATGATCACGACAAGCGGATACCCATAACGATACAGGGGGAGAAAAACAAGCTGCATCGCCAAGAGAAATAAAACCGCGACAGCAAGTAACCGAGTCCTGCGTAAAAACAGACCCACGACGACGGATAACCCGCCTAGGATCACCAGAATTCGATGATACACGACAAACCAGCCAACATAATTGTACAACCACGGTGACCAAAATAGATAATACATTTTACCAAACAAAAACCACCCTGCGTAAAGTAAAAAATGATGAAGAAATCCCTGTGTGATCAAGTGAATGGCATATGTTTTTTGAGACTCGTGAAGCGCAGTTGCTGATGCTGCCAATTTCGCAAAAGGAGTTTGAAAATATGGCGTGGCACCAGCTAAAAGCGGATTCCCCGCTTCTGTAGAAAGCGGGATAAAATGATGAAAATCAATATAATTCCGAATCCACCAAGGGATCAGTGCCACCACAGTTCCGACGCCTAGCGCAACAGTATATAACACCCCTATGCGCATAGGATTTGAACGATGCAACCGCCCCGTATATGCTTGCCAAAAAATACCCGCCACAAAAATCACGAACATTGGTAAGATAAAGGGACGAACCAGTGTAGCAAGACCCAGCACAATGCCCGTTAGTATGTAAAGGGAGTAACGATGACTTCGCAATGCCACATAGGCAATTAGGATGGTCGCTAATAAAAAAGGAACAAACAGATTTTCCGATAGAAGCAACTCGCCAACAAATGAATTTGGCAAATAAAAGCTGGCAATCAAGGCGGCTGCTATCCCTGTATAACGATTAGCAATTAACGTGCCCAGCACATACACAAGCACAATGTTCACTGCTGAAAATAGTTGTTGCACAAAAAACACCTCATGTGCCACACGCGCAATCGGCAACAACTGCCCACCATGAAGCCACATTGAAAGTTTATAAATAACTGCTAAAAAAAGTGAATATCCAGGAGTATAATAAGCGTCCGGCTTATTGCCGATGCCCATGTAACCATGTAGCAACAAATTTCGCGTCATGGCATCATAGCGATACATATCGCCGTATAGATAGACATGAGTGTGTTGCCAAATGATTAGTCGATAGATGATCATAAAAACGAGAATCAATAAAAAAATTGCGTGTTTACGTAAGAACCGCACCGATTGACCTCCAATAATCTTAAAAATCGTGCACTTACTACAGTCCTTATCATTATTCAAGAAATGTACGCCTACGTCAAATATCATTTAATTGATATGGGAGCAACTAAGGAGACTCGATAATGCAATCAATTCGTGCTTGTATATTTGATCTTGACGGCGTCATCGTCGACACAGCAAAGTACCATTTCCGCGCGTGGCAACGCCTCGCACAAGAACTGGGATTTGAATTTACAGAAGTACAAAATGAACGGCTCAAAGGTGTCAGTCGCATGCGCTCACTAGACATTCTGTTGGAAATTGGGGAAGTTCTGGCAGACGATCAGACAAAAAACGCAATGGCGGCAAGGAAAAATGAATGGTACATCGAATACATTTCAAAGATGGATGAATCAGAGATTCTTCCCGGCGCAAAAACATTGCTCACGGAGCTTAGACACGCGGCGATCAAAACCGCACTTGGTTCTGCGAGCCAAAACGCGCAGTTAATTATCCAGCGCATCGGTATGGCTAACTACTTTGACGTGATAGTGGATGGTACGAGGGTTACCAAAGCAAAGCCTGATCCGGAAGTCTTCTTGCTGTGTGCGTCTGAACTCGGTATCGCACCTGACGATTGCATCGTATTTGAAGATGCACAAGCAGGAATTGAGGCCTCCATTCGCGCCGGTATGCGCAGCGTCGGAATCGGTGCCCCCGCTGTGCTTAGGTACGCAAATATGGTGGTTCCTTCATTACAAGAGATGACGTTGCAGCATTTAACCATCATCAATTGAAATTTAGAGGTATTAGGAGCGGCATTTATGAAAGATTATTTCAAACAAGGTGAATGGTTGATTGTCGAAGAAGGATTTCACCCTGAATACCAAGAAATCTCCGAAAGTATTTTTAGCATTGGCAATGGCCACATGGGACAACGAGCTAATTTTGAAGAGGATTATTCAGGTGCCACGCTGCAAGGTAGTTATTTGGCTGGCGTGTATTATCCAGACAAGACGCAGGTTGGCTGGTGGAAAAACGGTTATCCTGATTATTTCGCAAAAGTGATCAATAGCACGAACTGGATTAGCATCCACGTGGTGCTAAATGGCGAGACGCTTGACTTGGCAACGTGTGCGGTAAGAGATTTTACGCGCACGCTGAACATGCAAGAAGGCTACCTTGCCCGCTCGTTTATTGCCACGCTTGCAAGTGGCCTAGAAATCAAAGTGGAGGCCGTGCGTTTTGTCAGCATGACGCGACCTGAAATTGGCGGCCTCCGCTACACCGTCACCCCGCTCAATAGGCATGCGCAGATCACGATCACTCCTTATCTTGATGGTGACGTCACGAATCGAGATGCCAACCACGGGGAACAGTTTTGGGACGAAGTCAGTAAACGCAACGATATTGGCAAGGCCAGCTTGGTCATGAAGACCAAAAAACTAGACTTTCACGTCGCGTCCACCATGACTTATCACATCACTTGTGCCAATGCAATTGTCACTAGCGACCCGATACTGATAGAGCGCGACAAATACGTCGCCCAATCGGTCATGATCGAAGCACTTATTAATCAGTCGGTGATGATCGATAAGTACGTCGCCAACGTCACTTCGCGGGATTACGCCATCGCTGACCTTACAAGCGTAGCAAGCGATCTCGTCGAGTCCGCAAAGCGTAGCGGTTTTACGACACTTTTGGCAGAACAACGACAGCTATGGCGTGAAAAATGGAATGATAGCGACATCGCAATCGTTGGTGACGTGGCTGCCCAACAAGGCATCCGTTTCGCTATTTTCCAGCTACACCAGACCTATACTGGCGATGATGACCGCCTAAACATTGGGCCTAAGGGGTTTACTGGCGAAAAATACGGCGGTGGTACATACTGGGACACAGAAGCTTACTGCCTGCCATTTTACCTCAGTACGGCACCACAAAAAATTGCGCGTAACCTTTTACTGTACCGTTATCGTCATCTTGAACAAGCCAAGGCCAACGCGCGCAAACTCGGGTTTACGCAAGGTGCCTTATTTCCAATGGTAACGATGAACGGCGAAGAGTGTCATAACGAGTGGGAGATTACGTTTGAGGAAATTCACCGCAACGGTGCCATTGCGTACGCGATTTACAATTATGTCAACTACACAGGAGATCATGCTTATTTGGGTGAATTCGGCCTCGAAGTATTAGTGGAAATTTCGCGTTTTTGGGCAGCGCGGGTGAATTATTCTGCTGATAAAGACAAGTATGTCATCTTGGGCGTAACAGGCCCTAATGAATATGAAAACAATGTGAACAATAACTGGTATACGAATCGAATGGCCAGTTGGACGATTGAATACACGCTTGACGTCATGCAATACATGCAAGACGAAAAACCCGAACGATTGGCGACGCTGCACGCAAAACTTGCAATCGACAACGCAGAATTGGCACAATGGCGTACAATTATTGCCAATATGTATTACCCTGAAGATCAAAAATTACACCTATTTTTGCAACAAGACGGGTTTTTAGACAAGGAAATTATCCCTGCACGGGAGTTGCCCCCTGACCAATTGCCGCTTAACCAACACTGGTCTTGGGATCGCATCCTTCGCTCCTGTTACATTAAGCAGGCAGATGTATTACAGGGAATGTTTTTTCTTGGAGATCACTACGACTTAGATACCAAGCGCAGACATTTTGACTTTTACGAGCCACTTACGGTACATGAATCCTCCCTATCGCCTTGTGTGCATAGTGTGTTAGCCTGTGAACTTGGCTATCGGGAGAAAGCTTATGAACTGTACCTGCGCACCTCGCGCCTTGACCTAGACAACTACAACAACGACACGGAGGATGGTTGCCACATTACCAGTATGGCAGGAACGTGGATGGCCGTTGTTTACGGATTTGGCGGATTTCGTGTACAGGATGGACAAGTGCATCTGAACCCATTTTTACTCGATCATTGGCAATCCTTTGCCTTTACAATCCTATTCAGAGGTGCTCGCATCAACGTATTGGTCAAAAAAGAGTGGGTGACGATTAGCAATGAAACGGCTATCGAGGTTCCGCTAATTATTTATCATCAAGCATACCAACTAAAAGCGCATGACAAGCTGACGATAGGGAGTATCAATACTTGGACGTGAAATTTCCTGAAGGCTATAAAGAAATATTTGTTGCCTCCTTTGGCGAAACTGCGTGGGAGACATACCTTGTTGCCATAGCGCAACCTTTTACGCGCGGCCTGCGGGTGAACCCTTTGCGCGTTGCACCAACACTACCGCAAGACGAGCCTATCCCTTGGGCTGCAAACGGCTATTATCTAAGCCTGCAATCAGGCATTGGCAATGACCCGTTGCACGCGGCTGGCTGCATCTATTTGCAAGAGCCTACTGCCATGGCACCGGTTGCGATCTTGAACCCGAAGCAAGGTGAACACATCCTTGACCTTTGCGCAGCACCAGGTGGCAAATCCACGCAAATTGGCGCGCTCATGAACCAAGAAGGTTTTTTGCTGGTCAATGACCCCCATCCCGCACGCGCGGAGGCGTTAGCCGAAAATGTCGAAAGACTTGGCCTCACCCACACCGCGATTGCCAATGTGGCACCTGCGCAATTAACGCGCGCATACGAGACATATTTTGATGGCATTTTGGTGGATGCCCCGTGCAGTGGAGAGGGCTTATTTAGGCGCGAGCCAGAAGCGAGCCTACACTGGTCAGTAGATCAGTTGATTCCCAATGCAGCGCGGCAACTGGAAATACTAGAAGCGGCGTATCAAATGCTAGAACCGGGCGGACGCATCGTGTATTCCTCCTGCACATTTAATCCGATTGAAAATGAGTTGGTTTGCGCAAAATTCGCCCTGACCCATCCTGACATGCGACTGGTTCCTACCAAATTACCTGATAGTGATGCGGCACTATCTCCCCCACAATTACAACAAGCGGGGGCAAGACATCCGCTGATCCAACGAGTGCTTGACACGCTTGATCCCTCTTGGATTGAACTGCCAATACAATATGCCACTCGCTATTTTCCGCAACACTGTCGTGGTGAAGGGCATTTTATCGCCCACTTTGAAAAACAAGCTGCCCGCCCCAGCCACCGTACACCAGCACCATCTCATGGCATCAATGTAGCATTAACGAAGCGCTTACAAAAAGAATTTGAAGCGCTGGCATCGCCGGCGCTAAGTGCGGAATTTTTGCACACGTTACTGCACACACGAACCCTGCAAGCACGCGGCGACACGCTGTACGCGTTGGCTGAAGGTGCGCAGCGCATCCACACTTTGCTACGCCCAGGCCTTGCGCTGATGCGTCTAGAATACGGGCACGCCGTTCCCCATCATTCGCTGGCGCTGGCCATGCGGGCACAAGATGCGCAACGTGAACTGCGTTTACCTTATGGTGATCAAAGGATTTTAGATTATTTACATGGACAAACGATCACTTGTGGTAGTGACAATGGTTGGACATTGGTAACGGTGGATGGGGCTCCACTCGGGTGGGGCAAAGCAGTGGGAGGAATACTAAAGAACCACTATCCAAAAGGACTACGGAGAACGTATGCATTTGCCACTGATGATGCCAAGATTAATCGCTAACAAGGGGAGCGCCGATGTCTACTTATCTGACTTTGATCGCACAATCTGTCTACCATGAGTCGGTGGAGCCTTTTGCCTATTCATACCGCGGGGATCTCTATCTGCGTTTGCGCATTGGCACGCAACTAGTTGACCGCGTCGAAGTGGTTCATTTTGACAAGTTTCAAACCACGATACCTAAGGTGACCACGCCTGCCCTGCTCTATGCCAAAGACGGCATCACCCATGACATTTATCAAGCACAACTGACGCGCGACAGTAAACGATTCAAGTATTATTTCGCTTTGCATGTTGGTCAAACAACCTATTGGTACAGTCGATTAGGCGTCACAGAGAGCGAACCCCCAGACCCAGAGGATACATTTGAAGTCCCCTATTTAGGGGAAAGGGACACGTATCAACCACCTGCATGGACGATTGGCACCACGTATTATCAAATCTTTCCGGAACGCTTTCACAGAGGGACAACCAAAAAAGTAGATCGCAGAAAGCTCACCAAGTGGGATGCTATCCCTACCACCACTAGTTTTTTTGGCGGCAATCTCCAAGGCGTCATCGAAAAATTAGATTACCTCGCTGATCTTGGGGTGGAAGTGATTTATTGTACGCCGATTTTTAAAGCGCCATCCAATCACAAATACGATACGGTGGACTATTTTGCGATCGATCCACATTTCGGATCGGAAGATGACCTGCGGACACTCGTTGAACAAAGCCATCAGCGTGGCATGAAAGTGGTGTTAGACGCTGTTTTTAATCACATGGGCATGAAGCATCCGATATTTCAAGACCTCTTACAACATGCTGAAAATTCAAAGTACGCGAGCTGGATTTACGCCAAATCGTGGCCACTCTCGCCAAAAACACGCAACTATGAAACATTTGGCGATGTGTCGTCGATGCCAAAATGGCGCACTGCAGCCCCAGAGGTGGAAGAGTACCTTTGTCAAATAGGAGAATACTGGATTGCAAAAACTGGAATTGACGGATGGCGACTCGATGTATCTGATGAAGTAGAACATACTTTTTGGAAACACTTTCGCACGCGCATTAAGTCACAAAATCCAGAGACGTTGATTTGCGGGGAAATCTGGCAAGTGGCGACCCCTTGGTTGCGCGGTGATGAATTTGATTCGGTCATGAACTATCCATTTGCACGCGCCGTTTTGCAGTGGTTAGCCACACAAACCATTGACGCACACGCGTTTGCGGCACAAATCGAACAAATCAGAATACGCTATCCTGAACCAGTGTTGCCGACACTTTGGAATTTATTAGACTCCCATGATACCCCAAGGTTATTAACCGAATGTGGCGAAGATAAGCGCCAAGCGATGCTGGCGAGTTTTATGCAGTTCACTGCGGTAGGCTCACCAGTGTTATATTATGGCGATGAGATAGGCATGACGGGTGGACCAGATCCCTTGTGCCGTGGCGGGATGATTTGGGATGAAGGACAACAGGATCAAGCACTACTCATCCACTATCAAACACTGCTTACCATTCGTAAACACTACCGCGCGTTACGCGAAGGTAGCTTTCGCCCTGTATTTTGCGGCCTGTCACCACAACTTTATGCATTTGTCCGCATACTTAATGACGCTGACACAAAACCGCCGCAAGAAACCATCGTCTGCTTTGTGAATAATCACAAGCATGCGATCAGCTTGCAGTTCGCAGATCCCGCTATTCCCGCTGGTGTGTATGCGTGTATTTATGGAACACGTAAAGGAGAACAAGTGGACACGCATCAAGGACTAACTTTACCCGAAAAAAGCGCATCCATATGGATGTTAAGGTGAGGATAATGGTGACTCAGCTGTCACGCTTGCGCCCAATTCACATACACTGGGATAAAATAATCTTGTGAGGCGATCGAGCGTGACGGCAACCAAACCCACTCTATTTGGATCTGCAAAGCCGCGTATTGGCGGCAACAAACGCAAACAAAGCGCGCATCAGACAATGATTGCACCAAGCAAGCCACGTGAAAACACCTCGACACAGACATTACATGACTATTTACTCCAACATTTCTTGCTGCAACCTGTCAGTATTTTTACAGAAGCAGGACGTGTACAAGGAAAAGCCATCGAAGTAACACAAGAAAACGTCCAACTCGACACGACGACAGGGACGCGCACGATTGATTTACACGCCATCTTCAGTGTGGCTCATCAGCTTGCCCCCCGTTAGCTGATAAAGTTCCTGATACACTTGTAAAAAGGCTTGGGCAGCAAGACTCAAGTATCGATCTTTACGATAGACAAACACCAGGGTACGAGTGGCAGGGGGATCGAGCGGATAGTAAATTGGGCTAGCAGCCGTTTGCCTGCGCACCATCGCAGGCACCACCGTCACACCGAGGCCATGAGCGACCAAAGTCTGTGCGGTTTCAATACTGCTCGTCTCGTACGCGATATCAGGCTGAAATCCATTTTCCGCACATAATGCCAACACAGTTTGTCGAAATCCGTATCCATTTTTCAAGAGAATAAATGGCGAGGTCGCATAGTTTTTTAAGGATACTCCTCGTCGTCCTGTGTTTACTTGCTCTCTATCCATCTTCGAAACACCTGATTGTGCAATGGATGGCACGGCAAGGTACAACGCTTCAGTTAAAAGTGGTGTGGTGGCTAGGCGTTCATCTCGTATTGGCAACGCCAATATCGATAGATCCGTTGTCCCTTGGACGGCCAGTTGCTCTAATTGATCAGTTGTCTCCTCAACAAGGCGGACACGCGTATCCTTAAATTTTTGATTGAAAGCCCATATCAGGGGAGGCAGTACCCTCCCCCCTGTGATCGCTGGCGCGCCGATCACCAGTTCACTGCCCATGCCTTGGCTGCGTTCACGCATCTCGCGCAACAAATCATCTTGCATGCGCAAGATTTGTTCCGCTTGCTCCACAAAACGTTCTCCGTGGTTGGTAGGGAACACTCCAGATCTCCCACGCTCAAATAATTTGACGCCAAGCTCATCTTCAAGTTTGGCTAGTTGCTGACTAAGTGAAGGTTGAGCCACACAAAGCACGGTGGCGGCCTTTGTAAAACTGCGTTGGCGATACACTTCGCAAGCGTATTCCAGCATGCGCAAATCCATGGACCATCACCTTTTTCACATATGATACATAGGTGTGAACTATGTTTTTAATAGTTTATATATCATAGACTTATATTCAAAAAATGTGTAGGATGTTTGTAATAGTACACACGAGGAGGGTTGGATTCATGCCAGCCAAAACATTATTCGAAAAAATATGGGGATCCCACGTCGTTAGGGAAAAAGCAGGTGAACCGACACTTCTGTATATTGACCTGCATTTGGTGCACGAGGTGACTTCCCCGCAAGCTTTTGAAGGATTGCGCCTAGCCGATCGTAAGATCCGCAGACCTGATCTTACTTACGCCACCG
>JAJZCJ010000098.1 GCA_021846145.1 Bacillota bacterium | reverse complement strand
CTTCCGATCGAGCGCTCAGTCAATATCATATTATCATAAAAATGGTCAATCAACCAGTCCTTTTCACACGCAATCTACTATAGTTTTGGCAACGTCTTCAACTTAATGGATGCCTCTTGATATTTCGCTTCCGCCTTTTCAAGCTTCTCTTCCTGAATCCCGATATCCACATAAAGGTCAGTAAAATCAAAGGGACTGTTCGCACGCTTCAATAAAATTTTCAGATGATCACTCACCCCCACTGCCAGTTCGTTGACTTCCTCCATCGCAGATTCCACGAATTGGATTGTTTTTTTATCCTGTGAATTTTCATAAAGCGCAAAATAATCTGATTCACTTTCAAACTCCATTACTTGAGAAACTAATACTGCAGTTCTCTTTTGCAGCCTTTTTATGCGAAACGCAAAATCCCCTTTGCGATGTACTCGGAACGCCCCCCAACCTGCCCCTAACAAAACGATAAGTATCACCAGACCAATAATCATAGTCACATGCAACCCAATTCCCCCGATCAACAAATATCTAGCATTCAAAAGGTTTAGTATTTACCAAATTAGTACATACTATCAAGCAAATAAAGAGAGGAGCCATTTTATGAGATTCAAGCATCAGTTGTCCCTTATCATCGTGCTTGTATTTCTTACCGTTTGCAGCTATACAATCAGTATCGCTTTTGGAAAAAATGCTAATCCCATGGATTCATCGTCCAACCAGAATGTAATCTACATTGTGCAAAAAGGAGACACGCTGTCTGCAATTGCTCATGTATTTCATACGTCCACTCAAGCTATTACTAGCTTAAATTCACTGTCTAATCCGAACTTCATTTACGTTGGCGAGCGCCTGCTCTTACCTGAAAAATCGTTGCCACTTCCACTTGCAACAAAGTCAATTGTTTGCACGCTTACAGCCTACACTGCCGGATATGAATCGACAGGAAAATGGCCCGGCGAAAAAGGATATGACATCACTTCTACAGGTCAAAAAGCAATACAAGGACTTTCGATCGCTGTTGATCCACAAGTCATTCCTTATGGGACACCTGTCTACATTCCAGGTCTTGGCGTGCGCATTGCTGATGATACAGGAGGCGCTATCTCAGGTAATCGCATCGATGTTTTTTATAATCGAGTCAAAACAGCATTAGATTTTGGAGTAAAGAAGAACGTAATGATTTATCTTCTCCCTAAAAAGGATATCATGTTTCGCGGAGAATTTCCTGTTTTGCGCACAGAACATTCACAAACACCCATAGGACATATTACACAAAGAAACACTCGTCACATTGGCAACGTTGATCCTAGCCCACTACTAAATCATCACATACTTCCAGTGCCAGCCTTGCCACCTATCACATCAAGTCATTTCATCAATCAGCAGCAGCCTACACAAATACCAACGGGCGAAATAGATGTTATCTCTGCATTTGATGTAACAGTAGAAAGAAAAATTTGGATACCACTGCTGCATTCGTTAACCAATTAAGCTAAGCACTGGGCGAATGTAAAAAAAGCAGGACTTGAGATCCACGGCTACTTGTGACCATCGTCACCACTAGCACAAGATGATCTTAAGCCCTGCCTCAATTAATAGGTTAGGCGAGATACTTTTCAGCCTCGGCCAGACGCTTTGCAATGCTGCGTTTCAAGACGACCGTGTTGGGACCCATGTAACGAGTTAATTTTTTCACCACAGAGAGAGTCGTACGTAAAGTATCGCCATCTTCCATGGCTGTAACCGCATCTTTTGCAAGCTGCTCAACTAACGGGAACGTTTGTGCCACATAGAGACGGACATAGTCAGCCTGCAACTCCGCATGCACAACGCCGCTTGCCAAAGCCTTTTGCGCGCGTACCAGTCCACTTTCCATTCCATAAAGATAAATGGACATGTCTGCCATATTGGATAAGACTTCCTGTTCCTGATCGAGTTTGGTTCCATACTTCTGAACTGCCATCCCACCTACGAGCAAAATCAATTTGCGAGTCATTTCCACCGCAAATGCCTCACGTCCAAGCACCGCCGATTCGTCTGCAGGTTCGATCATGCCCATTAATTCACTTTGCAGTGATTGCGCAGCTTGCAGGAGTGCCACTTCACCTTTCATGGCTTTTCTCATCAGTGTTCCGGGGATGAGCAAACGATTGATTTCGTTCGTCCCTTCAAAAATTCGGTTAATACGCGAATCCCGATACATGCGTTCAATCGGATAATCTTGAATAAACCCAGCACCACCATGGATCTGCACGCCCTGATCCACCACGAAATCTAATACTTCTGAACCAAGCACCTTATTAATTGAACACTCGATGGCAAATTCACTGATCGCCTTAGCTGATTCAGAACCTGAATAGGCACCGCTCAAATCCAGCTCAGACAACGCGTTGTCAATTGCGCCAGTGGTGCGATATACTGCGCTTTCCGCAATGTAAGTGCGTGCAGCCATATCAGCAATTTTGCCTTGAATCAGCGGAAAATTAAAGATCGGTTGCTTAAACTGTTCCCGTGTTTTGGCATAGATCAACGATGTTTCAATCGCCGCTTTGGAACCGCCCACACAACCTACTGCCAACTTATAGCGTCCAATGTTCAAAATATTAAAGGCAATCTGGTGACCTTTCCCAGCCTCGCCGAGCAGGTTTTCAACCGGCACCTGTACATCCTCAAGAATCAATGGGCGAGTGGAAGAAGCCTTGATGCCCATCTTTTTCTCTTCTGGACCGGTAGTGAGTCCAGGCGTATCACGCTCTACAATAAAGGCCGAAAATTGTTCGCCGTCAATTTTTGCATAGACGATAAACACGTCTGCAAACGCAGAATTGGTGATGTATTGCTTCGTTCCATTCAGGATGTAAAACTTTCCGTCTTTCGACAATTTCGCCGTCGTTCTAGCGCCCAACGCATCGGAACCAGAACCTGGTTCTGTCAGCGCGTAGGCAGCCAATGTCTGACCAGAAGACAGGCCAGGTAGGTATTTTTTCTTCTGTGCTTCCGTGCCAAAAAACACGATGGGGAGGGTGCCAATGCCCACGTGGGCTCCTTGCGATAAAGCAAATGAACCGCCACGAGTAATGTTCTCCGTAATCAGCGCGGAACTCACCTTATCCATACCCAAGCCTTCATAAGCTTCTGGTACATCAGCCGCAAGCAAACCAAGATCTCCGGCTTTTTTCATCAATTTCACCGTCAAGTCCCAGTCTTGGTGTTCAAGCTGTTCACTTACTGGTTCAATTTCGCCTTTTACAAAATCCAACGTCGTTTTTGCAATCATTTTATGCTCATCATTGAATTCCTCAGGCGTAAACACCAACTCCGGCTTTGTTGCCTTGACAAAAAACTCCGCGCCATATTCTCTTACCTGTTCACTCATCATTTATTAGCTCCTCTCATTTCATCAATGCTGGTAAACCCATGATTAAACGCGCTCAAACACGCCCGCCGCTCCCATGCCACCGCCGATGCACATCGTCACCAGACCATAACGTCCATCGCGACGTTGTAGTTCATTTAAAAGTGTGACTGTTTGCCTCGAACCTGTGCAGCCAAGAGGATGTCCAAGCGCAATAGCGCCGCCATTGACATTCACCTTGTCAAGGTCCATTCCTAGTTCTCTTATGACATATAGAGACTGGGAAGCAAATGCCTCATTCAATTCGATGACATCCATATCAGCCATTGTTAAACCAGCCTTTTGTAGTGCTTTTGGTACAGCTGCGACAGGCCCAATGCCCATGATGTCAGGATCAACCCCCGCCACCGCGAAGGAACGAAATATTCCTAAAGGCTTCAAACCTTCTTTCTCCGCGCGATCAGCAGACATCATGACAAGTGCAGCCGCACCATCGCTTGTTTGCGACGAATTGCCTGCCGTAACGCTACCTGTGACGTTAAATGCTGGCTTTAGTTTTGCCAATGCTTCTAGCGATGTATCCTTGCGCACTCCTTCATCTGTATCAAAAATGAACTGTTTAGAACGCGGTCGACCATTTTCATCAGTATCGGAGAGAGTGATGTCAAGGGGGATGATTTCATCCTTAAACTTTCCACCATCAATCGCCGCTGCTGCCTTTTGATGACTGCGCAGGGCAAATTCGTCTTGTTCCGCACGCGATATCTGGAATCTTCTCGCTACTTCTTCGGCGGTATGACCCATCGACATGTATGATTCAGGATAGTGTTCAGCCAAGTGTGGGTTTGGTGAAATGTTATAGCCACCCATCGGCAACCGACTCATGCTTTCTACGCCACCGGCTACCAGCACCTCGCTCATGCCTGTCTGAATAGCCTGTGCGGCAATGGCAATCGTCTGCAATCCAGAACTGCAAAAGCGATTGACAGTCATCCCTGCGACTGTTGTGGGCAGACCTGCACGCAAAGCGATAATTCGCGCCATGTTCATCCCTTGTTCTGCTTCTGGTGTAGCACAACCGATGATTAGGTCCTCAATAAGTGCCGGATCCAATTGCGACACACGCTTGATCACACCTTCGAGTACGGCTGCACCGTAATCGTCCGGACGTGTCTGACGCAGCGAGCCTTTGCCAGCCCTACCAATGGCACTGCGTCCCATCGCCACGATCACTGCTTCTTTCATCGCGTTAACCTCCTTTTGCTAGCATATTTATGATTAATTGCGTAGGGGTTTCCCTTTTTGCAGCATGTGTTGCATACGCGCTTGTGTTTTTGGCTCACCGATAAGCGACAAGAAAGCTTCCCTCTCCAGATCAAGCAGGTATTCTTCGCTTACTACAGTGCCTGCGACGGCGGTGCCACCGGTCAGTACACGAATCAAGTGTTTAGCGATTTTTTCGTCATGATCGCTAAGATAGCCACTCTTTTTCATACCAAAAACGCCGATTTTCAAAAGTGCGGCACCATTTTCTCCTTGTACCTTTACGACTGTGGGGGTTTTTGGCACAAAGTTTTTTGCCATTTGCAAAGCCTTTTGCTTGGCATCGTACAGTAAGTAATCGCGGCCAACTGTCACGGAGTCTGTTGCACGCAAATGTCCTAGTTTCTGCGCTTCCCTTGCACTTGTCGAAACTTTTGCCAGCGCAATCGTCTCAAAAGCCCGCTGCACAAGCGGCATCACCGGTATATCCACGCCATCTGGCACCATTTCCATCATCCGAATCAATAGTTCCTTATTGCCGCCACCACCAGGAATCAAACCAACGCCGACTTCGACAAGCCCCATGTAAGTCTCCGCGGCAGCTTGCACAGAGTGCGTAGATAAAGCCACCTCTGCACCGCCACCTAACGTCAGTCCGTACGGCGCTGCAATCACTGGCTTTTGCAAATACTTCATTCGCATGTTAGCATGCTGGAACTGCTTGATCACTAAGCTAATCTCATCCCAGTTCTCATCCTGTGCTTCCATCAACATGAGCATCAGATTGGCACCTACAGAAAAGTTGACCGCTTCACTGCCAATGACGAGGGCTTCAAAGTTCTTTTCTACCTCATCTGCAGACTTGAACATCATGTTTATGATGTCAGCACCAATCGCCTGCTTAGGTGAATGAAGCTCAAGGCATGCCACCCCATCACCAAGGTCAATCAAACTAGCGCCATTGTTACCAAACACCTTCTTGCCACTTTCTTTACGCGCAACAAGGTCAATCTTTCGCTCATCCCGAGGATCTGTCTTCAACCCGTCACCATTAAAATACACTCGGTACCCAGGTTTGCTGTGATCATAAAAAGATTTTGCTGATTTTAGCAAATCAAGCACAACAACAGGAATAACCTCTCCCTCTTCTTGCATCCGCTTGACAGACTTCTCCACGCCAATAGCATCCCAAGTTTCAAAAGGGCCAAGTTCCCAGTTAAAGCCCCACTTCATCGCATCGTCAATGTCTGTAACAGTATCCGCAATCTGGCCTAACATATTGGCACTATAGAGCAACACGCGTTTTAACACGTTCCAAATAAACTGTCCCGCTGCATCTTTGCCATAGACAAGCGCTTTCAATTTATCATTTGAATTAGCGGCATTTCGTGCCGCTTCAAAAGACGCGGAAGCTAACTTGCGGCGTGGGCGATAGTCCATCGTCGTCAAATCCAGTGCTAGAATTTCACGGCCATTCCCCGTCTTTTCTCGCTTGAAAAATCCTTGACCACGTTTATCGCCGATCCAACCTTTGTCCACCATCTGTAACAGTTCAGAAGGTACGTCAAACACAGATTGTTCTTCTGGATCACTCGTATTCTCATAGACGTTACGTGCAACGTGAACAAATGTATCTAGTCCGACAATATCCAACGTGCGAAAAGTTGCACTCTTGGGTCGCCCTAACACAGGCCCTGTTAACAAATCAACTTCATCAACACCAAATTTTGTTTTGCTCATTTCCTGTAAAGTCACAAGTAAACCGTAAGTACCAATGCGATTGGCGATAAAATTAGGGGTGTCTTTTGCTACCACTACACCCTTGCCTAGCACCACCTCCGCAAATTCTCGCATCCCAGCAATGATTTCCGGATGCGTATGCGATGTCGGAATAATTTCCAATAGCTTCATGTAACGAGGTGGGTTAAAAAAGTGCGTTCCTAAAAAATGCTGTAAAAAATCATCTGATCTTCCCACAGACATGGCCCCAATAGACACGCCAGAAGTATTGGAACTGACGATCGAACCAAGCGAACGATTCTCATCTACACGAGCTAACACACTTTGCTTTACTGCCAAATTCTCAACTACCACTTCAATGATCCAGTCACACTCATTAATTCGGGCAAAATCATCATCAAAATTGCCCACTTCAATCAGATCAGCTAATTCAGTGTGATACAGTGGTGCTGGCTTTGCCTTAAATAATCCTGACTTACCAGCCTGACTTATACGATTTCGCACCACACGGTGATCAAGCGACAAGCCTTGCTTTTGCTCCTCAGGTGTCAATTCTCTTGGCACTATATCCAAGAGTAGGCTAGGAATGCCCACATTGGCAAGATGACCCGCAATCGCAGCACCCATTACTCCTGAACCTAAAACGGCCACACGCCGAATCGGTCGCACACCAATCAACCTCCTTCATATCCTGACATCTATGATATCAGAGTCACTATTAATTAGATATCATTTTTTGACTGATTGGTCAATGTTCTTTTAATCTTGACGTACGTTTTCCCGATAAGCAGCTTGCAGTCGCCTTAATACACTATCTTGAGATGTTGCTCGCAGCCCTACTTTGCGCCCTTCCACTTCGACAACCGGCGCAAATTCTGTAATCGTGCTCATGGTAAACACCTCATCCGCTTGCAATAGGTCATCGACAGTGAATACTTCTTCCCGGACTTCTACTCCCACGTTGCGTAAATATTCAAGTGCAAAACGCCGAGTCACTCCGTGCAGCACTCTCTCATTTGCAGGATGTGTATACACGATACCGCCACTCACTATCGCGATGTTGCTACTTGTGCACTCTGTTACAAGGCCATCCCGCACAAAAATTGCATCTTGATAACCCGCATCTAGCGCAGCCTGCTTCGCCATCACATTGGGGAGTAAATTAAGTGACTTTATGTAACAGTATTTCCACCTCACATCTTCCGTCCACATCACTTTTAAACCATGTTGCCGTACCGCGTGAAACTTAGCATCATCAAGTGGACGAACAGTCAGCGATAAATGACTTGGCACATCTGGGAATCCGTGTTCTCGCCTAGCAATTCCGCGCGATAATTGAAAATACACTTGCGCATCAGGCAAATCTGCTCGCTCCATCGCCTCTATCACCAAGTTGCGCAGATCACTCATCGAGCGATCTTTGCGCAGGTTAATCGCGCGCGCACTTTTTTCAAAACGCTCCATGTGATAATCAATTAACAGTGGTCGTCCGTGAAGGACGCGAATCACTTCGTAGATGCCATCCCCAAACTGATGCGCGCGATCATCAATCGGTATTACAGATTCGCTGGGATGTACAAACCTCCCTCGCGCATAAGCCACACCCTCACCCCACTCTATCCCTTCTAACGATGATCTATTTGCCATTTGGCTAATCCCCTCTCCTTTGGTATGATTTTTACTAAAGTCTTATTCAATAATGAAAGGCGGTAATAACATGGATTGTGTATTTTGTAAAATTGTTCACGGCGAACTACCATCAAAAAAGATTTATGAATCCCAATATGTCATTGCTTTTGAGGATATTAATAAAGTGGCTCCAGTGCACGTGCTGATCATCCCGAAAACTCACTACGATTCATTAATGGAACTACCAAGCACAGATACAGCACTCATCGTGGAGTTAAATCATGCCATTCAGGAAGTCGCACGTGTAACAGGCATTGCAAATACAGGTTTTAGAGTAGTCACCAATAAAGGAAAAACAGCCGGGCAATCAGTATTTCACTTGCATTACCATGTGATTGGCGGGCGTGACTTAGACATCAAATTAGGTTGATTCACTCTTTGTAGAGAGATTCTGTCCTGCTTTTGTTGCAGCATGAGAGGATTGTGACCTAAGCAGGACAGTACCTACAAAAATAATCACGGCACCAATAATTTGACCTAAATGTATTGATTCACGAATCGCAAAATAGGCAGTCAACATCGCGGCCACAGGAATCGAAAACATGTACACCATAACTGCATGAGAGCCCATCTTGCTTATTCCATCATACCATGCAACAAGGCCAAATACCGTAACTGGTAGAGCCGCATACAGAATAGACAACCACGCAGACAGAGAGATCTGAAATGTCACTGGCGTAGGAAACCACCAAATCATAAGTATTAGCCCCACCACGCCAACAACACCAGACCATGCGGTGACGCGCAGTGAACTATACACCTTGACTAAAGGACTAGCTACAAGCGGATATACCCCCCAAAGAATAGCAGCTATAAATCCTGCCACAGCGCCGAGCATGGCATGGGGCGTGATATTGTTGTATGACGCACCCAACAAGATCACCATTGCAGCACCAATAAACGCAATTGCAGCACCGATAAATCCTTTCAGATTCAATCGTTCCTGACCAAATATCGGCCCCAAGATAGCCGTGAAGATAGGGGATAAACTGATAAGTAGCGCGGCGTCCGTCGCAGTACTGTATTTTACACTTAGCATAAACATGGTTTGATAGAGGCTAATGCCAATCAAGCCTGAGGAAATCAGTCGCCCCCAATATTTACGTGGAATAACCCACGTTTTTTCTCGCCATCGCGTCAAGAGCAACATCAAGGGAGTCGCAATTAAAAAACGGAGCAACGTAAACCACTGAGGTGAAAGCTGCGCAACACCAAATTTGCCAACCGTATAATTGGCTCCCCAAATAATGACGACCAGAAACAACATGAATTCAGTTTTTACCCGGTTTGCATTCAACATGTCAGTCTTCTCTCTTGTTGATTATTCAAATTTACTGAACCTGAAATGTGCCCACCAGCCCAGGTTCAGGCTTCCCTCCAGTATCAGAGTAAAACTTGAAAGTGCCTGTCTTTTCCGGCACAAATTCAACTGTAGTACCCTGTTGAGGCCGCAGATTAGGTGTGAAAATATAAAAATCAGGAATGACGAAATTGTGAGTTTTGCGCCCAAAATTATGAATGATCAGGTGCGTTTTTTGACTAGCAGCAACTGTGATCGCATTAGGAATGATTCGTTCATCTGTAATACTGATCGTATATGATGATGCCTGTATCGTAGTCCCCCCAGACAAAAACACACCAAATCCTATCGCTGCAACGGCCAATACAATTCCTCGCATTGCACGTCCCCCATTTTAGCCCATGCTTTCTCATCATTCTTTAGTGTCAGCCAATTAACCACAAATAAAACATCGCAACAACAATACCCACAAGCCCCCCAGCAACGAGGTCTGTCAGATAATGAAGTCCTGAGTACACTCTGGAAACCAGAATTAACAATGCCAGTCCCAGCGTCAACCCACTGACGTCAGGAAACTGATAAATAAGCACAGTCGCAAGTGCCAATGCGCCACCTGCATGATTAGACGGAAAAGACGGATCAAAAGCAGCTTTTGCCACCAGCGGCTCATACTGGTACCTTACAAAAGGGCGAACGCGATTAATCCGATGAGCAATCGGATCCACAGTCAATTTAGTAGTGATGGCTGCTAATACAGCAATAATAACCGCTAGTATGGCGTGATTTCGCGTAGTGGAAAGACTCGATGCAAACAAGATTAATAAAAACATCTCCACAAAAAACATTGCCGGGCCATAACGAGCGACAAATATCAATAAGCGATCCATCACCATTGACTTTTTTCGATAGTGAGCCAAAAACAACTCTAACCGATGATCCAGCAATTTAATGGACTGTCCCCACTGTTTGTGCATTATTCAAGCGATCGCTCCGCTCTGTGCAAACATATGTTGAATGTCTTGATCAACCCGTTGGCCAAATGTCGCAACGTGCAACAATTCCATATCCCCTTCATGATTAATGTCAAAAGCCTGACGAGAAAAATTAGAACTACCAATAAAAAATAGGTTGCCATCATCAATTGACATTATTTTCGCATGTAACAGTTCATCCTGCAATGGTCGGTAGAAGCA
>JAJZCJ010000097.1 GCA_021846145.1 Bacillota bacterium | reverse complement strand
CTCACTCCCTCTTCTTGTGAGGGAACCACCAATCTTTTTAATACAAAGTATTTTGATCAAGATGCGTACTTGACGCAAAGTGGTCAACTTTATATGGAAGCTGCTGCAATGGCACTTGGTCGAGTTTATTCATTTGGCCCCACTTTTAGAGCAGAAAAATCAAAAACTAGACGTCACTTAATTGAATTTTGGATGATAGAACCAGAAATGTCATTCGTTACTCATGAAGATAGTTTGAAGATTCAAGAATTATTAATTGAATTTGTTGTTAATCACGTCCTGACAAATTGTCAAATGGAACTCAAAACACTGGGAAGAGATACATCTAAACTAGAGACAATCAAAGCTCCATTTCCGCGAATGAGTTACGATGAAGCGATCAAATTCCTGCAACAAAATGGCCACGAAATTGAATGGGGAGATGACTTTGGTGCTCCTCACGAGTCTGAACTTGCAGCACAATTTGATCGCCCTGTCTTCATTGAAAAATACCCCACGTCAATTAAGGCATTTTACATGAAACCAGACCCTGATCGCCCTGAAGTGGTACTTTGTGCCGATTTACTCGCACCAGAGGGCTATGGTGAAATTATTGGAGGATCAGCACGCATTGATGACCCTGAGTTACTTTTGCAGCGATTTGATGAACATCAACTGTCCAAAGAAGATTATGCTTGGTATTTACATCTAAGGGAGTATGGTTCAGTACCACACGCGGGTTTTGGGCTTGGACTTGAACGAACAATTGCGTGGATATGTGGATTAGAGCACGTACGTGAAACGATTCCATTCCCACGTTTGCTTTATCGATTGTACCCTTAAGGATTGACTGATTTCGAGAGGTGGGTACACTGTGGGCTTAAAACCACTCAATGAATTAATGGATGCCATGGAATGGGAATACATTACACTTCCATATATGGTATTTCGCAAGTATCGCGAGTTTGGCATCACTGATTTGGATCTGCTTGTCATTTTGCATATTATTGCTTACCAACAGATTGAAAGAAATTTTCCGAGTCTCAACGAGCTAGAAAATCGCATGGAATTGGACAAAGAGCAAATAGCTTCTATTCTACAGAAGCTATTTGCTCAGGAATTGATTGTCCAAATGGAAGAACGTATCAGCATTCGTCCTCTTATTGAAAAAATTGTGGGACTTACTGATAATAATGAGTTGCTTGTATCTGTGTTCACACGCTTTGAAGAAGAGTTTGGCAGATTATTATCTCCACTTGAATATGAACAAATCACTCATTGGTTGGATGAAGATCATTATACAGAATGGATGATCATTGAGGCATTAAGGGAATCTGTTTTAGCTGGGGTTTATAATTTTCGGTATGTCGATACAATATTAAGAGAATGGGATCGGGCGAATATCAAGACCGAGTCTCAACTTGTTGAACATCGGAAGCGTCATATTAGGCAACCTAAAGGACGAAATACGAATTCTTACCCTCGTCAAGTGACAACGGATGATAAAAAATCTAAAGAATCATCGACAACAGATACCGGGCGAGTGGTACCTGCAGCACAACCTGGGAAATACGAACGTTTTTATCAGGTATATAAAAACAATTCCAACCCAACAGTGAAACAATAAAAATTCTATAAAAGAATTGTTATACAACAAAAAGGGACATTACCTACATTCATAGGCAATGTCCCTTTTTTAGTAAAAGCCCATTCACAATAAATAATTCATTCAACACTTTCATTAAGACAACGATCACAAGCATTTAGGTACCAGTCGTGTGGCTCATTCATTGCTTTTCCGCATTCACCGCAAACATAATCAATATGTTGGGCATGCATTTCATAAGTTTCTGTAGTTTCGATTGTCCCCATCATTTCCATATCAGATCGCCTCCGTAATTTTCTTGTTAACAGTAGTGTATTATAACAAACTAGATATGTCAATACTCTGTATCAAAAAAATATGATACACATTTGTCATAAAATTTGTGTATCATACAGTTGAATTTTTCGATTTATGTATTATAATATTTTCATGAGTTTGTTGTTGTTATATAGCAACAATCACCATAATCAATGATGAGATAGGGGAGTGAGAGAGATGCCAGAACTCGGAACACAAGACTCATCTGCATTGCAAATCACGGTACCCGTAAGTTCAGAATTTGCCGAGATTCTGACGCCAGCAGCATTGCAGTTTTTAGAGAAGCTTCATCATCATTTCTCTGAGCGCAGAATGGAACTACTAGGTAAAAGACAAGAACGACAAGCCGCTGTAAATCGCGGAGAAATGCTTGGATTTCTCGAGCATACCAGAAGCGTAAGAGATGGCGACTGGATCGTGGCTCCACTACCAAATGACCTTCTCGATCGTCGAGTGGAAATTACGGGACCTTCAAGTGATCGCAAAATGGTGATTAATGCCCTCAATTCAGGTGCCAAAGTATTTATGGCTGATTTTGAGGATGCTAATTCTCCAACATGGGAAAACACCATTGTTGGACAGATCAATTTGCGTGACGCATTGAACCGAACCATTAATTTTACGAATCCTGATGGCAAGGAGTACACATTGTACGACAAAGTAGCCACACTATTGGTCAGGCCACGTGGATGGCATTTGAAAGAAAAGCATGTGCTTGTGGATGGAAAAGCGATGTCTGGAAGTCTTTTTGATTTTGGATTGTATTTTTTTCATAACGTAAAAACGCTGCAGGCGATGGGATCAGGACCATACTTTTACCTTCCTAAACTCGAGAGTCATTTAGAAGCTCGTTTGTGGAATGATGTATTTACCTTTGCAGAAGCGGAACTGAACGTGACACATGGTACCATTAAGGCTACCGTTTTAATTGAGACGATATGGGCCACGTTTGAAATGGACGAAATTTTGTATGAGTTACGTGATCATGCGGCAGGGTTAAATTGTGGTCGTTGGGATTACATTTTTAGCTACTTGAAAACATTTCGTAACCATCCGAATATCATTTTACCCGATCGTGCACAAGTCACTATGTTGACGCCATTTATGAGAAAGTATTCACAATTAACAATTAAAACTTGCCATAAGAGAAAAGCCATGGCAATTGGCGGGATGGCCGCGCAAATTCCAATCAAAAACAACCCGACAGCTAACGACGAAGCATTTTCAAAAGTGCGCGCAGATAAGGAAAGGGAGGCGAAGGACGGGCATGACGGAACTTGGGTCGCCCATCCTGGCCTCGTACCTGTAGCCAAAGAGGTTTTTGATCAATTGATGCCTGAAGCTAATCAAATGAATCGACTACGTGAAGATGTTAACATTATGGCAGAAGAACTAGTTGAAGTGCCTGATGGAACCATTACTGAAGAAGGATTGCGTACCAATGTGCGCGTAGGAGTACAGTACATTGAAGCGTGGTTGCGCGGCTCAGGAGCAGTACCACTGTATGATTTAATGGAAGATGCTGCGACTGCAGAAATTTCTCGCGCTCAAGTGTGGCAGTGGATAAGACACCCAAAAGGCATTTTGGGTGATGGGCGTAAGGTCACTGTAGCACTGTTCGAAGACGTATTAGAGGAAGAACTGAATCTTCTACGCAATCAATTAGGAACTGAAATTTATCAAAAGCGTGCTTTTGCTAATGCCAGTGAATTGTTCCGACAGTTGATTTTACAAGATCAATTTAGCAACTTTCTTACCGAACCAGGATACGAACAATTAAACTAATAAATATACAAATTATGGGAGTGGAGAAAATGATTAAATTTGATGAAAACGCCAAACAGGAATTGACAAATAGCTGGAATTCTGACCGTTTCGAAGGAATCGTCCGCAACTATTCAGAAGAAGATGTGTTACGCTTACGTGGATCTGTCCGTGTCGAGAACACACTAGCGAAACGTGGAGCCGAGCGTTTCTGGCGACAACTGCACAGTGAACATCACATCAAGGCACTAGGTGCACTCACAGGAAATCAAGCCGTGCAACAAGTCAAGGCAGGGTTGCAGGCAATCTATGTTAGCGGTTGGCAAGTGGCTGCGGACGCAAACGTGGCAGGGCAAATGTACCCGGACCAAAGTTTGTACCCCGCGAATAGCGTGCCGCAAGTGGTGAAAAAAATTAATCAAGCACTGCAACGCGCTGATCAAATAAATTATCGTGAAGGAAAGCAAGAATTAGATTTTTTTGCACCAATTATTGCGGACGCAGAAGCAGGTTTTGGCGGTGCGCTAAATGTGTTTGAGATTATGAAAGCGATGATTGAAGCGGGTGCCGCAGCAGTCCACTTTGAAGATCAACTGGCCTCAGAGAAAAAGTGCGGTCACATGGGTGGCAAAGTGTTGATTCCCACTTCACAAGCAGTGCGCAACTTGATCTCAGCCCGCCTTGCTGCAGATGTCATGGGGGAACCAACCGTACTCATCGCGCGCACAGATTCTCTTGGTGCAAACTTGATCACGAGTGACATTGATGATCGTGATCATCCCTTTATCTCAGGTGACAGAACAGAAGAAGGATTTTATCGCTTCGATAATAGCATTGGTGCAGCGATTGCCCGTGGTTTGGCTTTCGCACCCTATGCAGATATAATTTGGTTTGAGACTGCTGATCCCAATGTGCAAGAAGCTAAGGAATTTGCGGCAGCTATTCACGCAGAATTTCCTGGCAAACTATTAGCCTACAATTGCTCTCCGTCCTTTAATTGGAAGAAAAAATTAAATGAACAGGCAATCGCTGAGTTTCAAAATACCATCGGTGAAATGGGCTACAAATTCCAGTTCGTTACACTTGCTGGCTTCCATACATTAAACCACAGCATGTTTGAACTGGCTCATGACTACAAAACACGTGGAATGGCTGCATATTCTGAATTTCAGCAACGTGAGTTTGCAAGCGAAGCCGATGGTTACACAGCAACCCGCCATCAACGTGAGGTGGGGGCAGGATACTATGATGACGTGGCATTGGTGGTTTCTTCCGGAAATGCTTCCACGACCGCACTAAGTGGTTCTACCGAAGAAGAACAGTTTGAAACCGTATAAATACACTATTTACACATGAATATAACCCCTCCAAAAAGACGTCATACCTCTTTTCGGAGGGGTTTCTCATGGTTAATCAATCAACTCAATGATTCTTAAGTATATCTGCAGGCAATAACGCTTTACCAATGTCATGCAATGTAGCGGCAAGCATTTCCAATACCTGTTTTTAAAATAAAGTTTACATAACGCATATTATCGGACGTTATAAATTGATCGCAATTAGTTTGTTATTCATCTTTTTATTTTATCAATCAAAATTACGAATCGCCGGAACCAAAAGTGATGCCAAACTCACTAATACAATAAAAACTGCCTCTATAACAAACGTTTCAATTCCACCAATGGCCTGGGAAAGCCACCCCGTCACCAGATAGCCAAATGGGAGCAAGCCGTAGGAACCAAACATATCTAGGCTCGCTACCCTTCCGTAAGCCTCTACGGGAACCAGTTCCTGAAGACTTCCCTCCCAAATCAGACCAAACAACATAAATCCTGCGCCACTAATCGCCATGCATAAGGCATATTGAATGATTCCACTAGATAATGCCAATACTCCGAATGTTAGTCCCGCAATCGTAATACCTATGTAACTCAATAATCCTCTCTTTTTCCATCGACTTCGATGACCGAAAATGATCGAAATGATAATAGCCCCTAATCCACTAGCTGAAGTGACAAGTCCATAATCAAAAGACGAAAATCTCATATGCACTTTTATCAACCAAGGCAAAAGAACCGCCACAATTCCTTGATCCGAAATATTGATAAATGCAAAAACAAGAATGGTAATCCAAAGCCATGAATGTTTTTGCAGCTCGCGGAATCCACCCAATAATTCTCGAATAAATATCCTTACAAAATGTTTGTCTGTTATCACATTACTAGAGTTGATTGTATTTGGTAAGCGTACAAAAAATAAACTGAAGACAGAAATCAAAAATCCCAAGGCATCCACACCAAGCGCCACAGCGCCTGAAGATATACCCACAAGCAATCCGCCAATTGAAGGTCCTATTAGAAATGCCAATTGCTGTGTTCCCATTGTCAGTGAATTAGCCGCATTGCGAATAGATCCAGTAAACACCTGAGCACGCGCTGCTGCATACGCAGGCAGAAATAATGCTTGCATCGCTCCAAAAACGACAGAAAACCAATACAAATCGTACAATTTCATCATATGAAAAGCCGCAAGAAACATTAAACCCACGACTAACAACAAACGAATCATATCTGTAATAATCATAACAGCAACACGAGGTAATCGGTCGGCGATTATTCCTGTAAATGGAAATAATAAGATTTGAGGCAACATCATCAATGTCATAATAAATCCAAGCGTCAATGTAGAGGCATGAAGGGATAAAGCAATCATGGGTACCACCACATTCATGATGGCTCCCCCAACACTGGCAAGCGACTGTCCGACCCATAACGCGGTAAAGTTTTTCGAAACCTTAAACGGCTGCAATAAACCCACATTATTATCGCCCATCTAATCTACAAAAAAAGCGATCAACCGATGATTCAAGGCATACTGAATTAAATCTGCCTTTGATTCAGCTCCTATGCGTTCCACAATATGCGAACGATGTGCTTCCACTGTTTTAACACTGATATGCAAACGCTGCGCTATTTCACGATTCGTGTATCCATAAGCAATCAGGCCTAGCACTTCTGTTTCCCTTGGCGTCAATAGTGGAGTCAACACCTCATCTGGGTGACTCAAATGTTCAAAGATACGCATACGTGCTTCCAGTGAAATACGATCAGATAAAAAAGGTTGTTCTTTTTCTGTTGAATAAATAGCCCGAATAATTTCCGTGCTCGGATCATGTTTGAATAGCACACCAGCGATACCCACAAGCAACATCTGCTCAATATGAGGTTCATCATCGTACATAGTCAGCATAAGAATCCTCGTGTGCGGGAGCTCCTCGAGAATCTTTTTCGCAGCCTTCATTCCATTGATTCCACCTGGCATATGCACGTCCATCAAGATCACATCAGGTTTGGCGACCATTGCGATAGCAATAGCCCGCTCCCCAGAATCCACTTCACCAATCACTTCAAACCCTGGTTCTTCCTCAAGTATGAGACGAACGCCTTGTCGAACCAATGCATGATCATCCACCAGCAAGATTCGTAAAGTCAATGATACTTCACCTCAAAATTGGTTTTTAGGCACATGTACTTCAATGGTAGTCCCCTGACCAAGTAAACTTGTTATATGAAAGATACCACCAATTGCACGTGAACGCTCCTCCATGTTTCTCAATCCATAGCCGCCAATGTTTTGTTCATTAAGTTCAAATCCGACACCATTATCTTCAATACGAAGCACCAAATTTTTAGCGCCACTTGAAAATGCAATGGTCACTGATGTCGCTTCGCCATGCTGAATGGCATTGTGAACCGCTTCTTGAACAATTCTATAAATATGTACAGAAATAGAAGGAGGAATGACGTTTTCTGAAACTACATCCGTCATAAACATGACATGTATGCGGCGTGTGCTAAGTCGCTCTGCCATCGAGCGCAACGCAGATAGGAGCCCAATATCATATAATACCGCCGGATATAGTGACCGTGAAAGTAACCTAATTTCTTCAATACACGCGAAAACCTGCTGTTGCAATTGTTCTACACGCTGTGCGAGTTCTTGATTTTCCATCCGTCTAACAAGGTGTTCCATGCCAAGACTGATGCCATATAGAGTTTGTGAAATTCCATCATGCAACTCTTGTGACAATCGCTTTCGTTCTTCCTCTTGTACCTCTAACGTATGATGAGTAAGCCTTCGACTCAGCCGCAACTCTTCCTCTTGCTTATCCAAGCTTACATCGCGAATGGTAATTACCATATCCCTTTCATTCGTTTTGCGATTGGGAGATAAAAACGAACGACTCATTCCAACATCCACGGTTCCCCCCGTTTTTCTCGGGAGTTTGGATTCAAAATAATTGCGATGGGGCTCATCAGCCAGCAAACATCGCTCTCCTCCTAGGTGTATTTCACGTTTTTGACAAAACAAACAGTAAGGAATAACATCCGTAATATTCCAACCAGTTAATCGTTCGGCAGCAGGATTAATATAAGTAATGATACGATGTGGGTTCATCACAATAATACCATCACTAAGCAAGGTAAATAATTCACGCAAACGTTCATTATCTGTACGATGCACTACTCGAATTTCGTGAAAAACCACACTAAGTGCAAAAAACATAAGAACAAACAATAAGCCAATACCGATTTTAATCATTTGGCTGATTGATTGAGTAACAAATACAGGATGAAATATATCAATAAGAAGTAAAGCTCCTATGATTAATAAATAGATCCATGTCAACCCAATCAAAAATAACATACGTGAATTATTTTGCATGCTTATACACACCTCACTGCTTATTTTAACAATGACATCGAATATATTGCTAGATAAAGCAAACTTTTGTTTAATTAATTAAAATTAATAGTCCTATTCTACTAGAGGAATTATCTGTACGGGTTTTTCACTAATAGAATTTAACTAAATTATATAGTACTATTTCACTAGAAAAGGAGGTTGAATTAATGGCAAAAGTCGTAGTCGTTGGTGGGTCGTTTGCAGGTCTGACAGCAGCATTTGATCTGCGCAGAGGTCTTGGAAAGGAACATGATGTCGTTCTTATTTCCAATAACCCGGATTTTGTATTTATTCCTTCGTTACCATGGGTTGTGCTTGGTTCACGTTCAGCGAAAGATGTCTCCTTTCCACTTGCACCCACCCTTGCTAAACAAGGCATAGAATTTATCAACGAGGCAATTACAAAAATTGAACCTGATCACAATATCGTTCACACCAAAGATAAACAAATTAATTATGACTATTTGGTGATTGGAACAGGGCCATCCCTTGATTTCGATGCCATTGAAGGCCTTGGCCCTCACACTGGCTACACTCAATCAATTTGCGGTTTGCCACATGCCTTAATGGCACAAGTCAAATTTGAAGAGTTTTTGAAAAATCCTGGCCCGATTGTAGTTGGTGTAGCTCAGGGTGGTAGTTGCTTTGGTGCAGGTTATGAATTTGTGCTGAATGTCGACACTTTCTTGCGTAAACACGGAATTCGCGATAAGGTGCCGCTTACTTGGGTAACCTCCGAACCATATTTAGGCCATTTTGGACTAGATGGTGTTGGTGAATCCGGCAAAATGGTTCAAAAAATCTTTGATGATCGCGGCATTGCCACCTATCCGAATCACGCCATAGCGAAAGTAGAACCGAACAATGTCATCCTCGACGATGGCACTGATGTACCCTTTAATTTCAGTATGATTATCCCTGCCTTCAAAGGTATTGATGCTATTCTCCAATCACCTGGCGTGGGAAATGCACGCGGTTTCGTTCCGATTAACAAAGAGATGCGTCATCCTGACTATCATAACATTTTCTCAGCCGGTGTGATTGTGGCGATGGCACCAAAATCCCCCACTCCAGTGCCTACTGGCGTGCCAAAGACAGCTTACATGTCAGAACATATGGCTAAAGCTGCCGCCAGAAATATTATTGCAGATTTGAATGGATTCCCTAATTCAGAATTTGATCCTTACAACATGGACGCGCTTTGTATGCTTGACATGGGCGACAGCGGAGTATTTATTTCCGTGGATCCGATCTTCCCACCACGGCGCAACGTTTCATTAAAATATGGTCCATGGGTACATGCGGGTAAAATCGCATTTGAGAAATATTTCATTTGGAAGATGAAAAACGGATTCACCAATTTACCTATCTAACATGTAAGCCTTATCATCAAGAACACTCTGTGAGAGTACCCATTGTCCGGCAGAGTGTTCTTGTTTGTTAATAATGCCTACACAAAGGCACGTCGGCTCAGAAATAATCGCCAGAACCATATAAATCCAGGGGCTAGAATGGCAATACCAACGATCAGAACAAGGATCACATTTTTAAACATTGTAGGATCAGTAAAGCTATTGTGCACAGTTAGAAAAGGATACAGTAAGTACGGGTAATGTGCTTTACCGTAGGCCCACATAGCAAACAGATACTGGAGTGCTACTGCAATCGTTGCAAAACGTACACGCCACATAGATTGTATTTTTTTAGCAGAAAATAAAAAGTACATCACCGCAACAAGCCAGAAACCGGATCCAATGTACCACCATGATTGTTGTGCAAAGTGGGAAGGAACAAATGCAGCCACTAGCATGGTAATCGGCCCAAACCAGAGTGCATTTTTCCGATATTGTTGAAAAGCGTCATTATCCCCTGACATACGTGAATAATCAGTTAAAAACACTGCCGAAATAAACAATTCACTCGTTAATCCTAAAAGCACAAATTGGTAGACACCCCATGTACCTAACAGTGCACGAAAATCCAACACCCAATTCCCACCGTTTATCGGATTAATTAAGCCTCCTTCTGATATAGGAAATACCGTTACTAACAGTGCAGGAATTAAAAGGCCGGTAATTCCAGAAACAATTCGCAACCCTATTTGAAAGCGATTGACTACATGAACGAAAACCATCATCACCAT
>JAJZCJ010000096.1 GCA_021846145.1 Bacillota bacterium | reverse complement strand
GATAAGCGGATTCGAACCGCTGACCCCCTGCGTGCAAAGCAGGTGCTCTACCAACTGAGCTATATCCCCTAATATATCACATTGATAACACCCATTACAATTGTTCGTTTCGGTGACTTTGAAATGATATCATCTTTGCCGCTTTTAATCAAGACAGAAGCAAAAAAAAATAATTGGCTTCATTGCACGCCACGTATTAAGGCAAGCAAACGGCTTGCCTTATTCATCTAACTTGCGATACGTGATTACAATTGTAGTAACTGACGTAAATGTTCAATCACAAGCGTACTAGCCTTATCTAGTGACTCAGCTAAACGAATACCCATATTACGGTCATTGCGAGCAAGCGCCTGTGCAATCTCTTTGGCTAAACGATGAACATCGTGATGAGCTTTTTCGAAATTAATACATATATCACCAGTGCAATTTAATGAATTCTTGTGTACGCTATACCATTTCCCCAATCGACAACTTGCCGCATCTGATACTTCGCGTTCGTTCAATTTAGAAAAACCGTACAGTGCATTATAGACCCGCCACGTCCATAATTCGTGATCCTGTTTTAAGGTATGAAATAACACGCTGGCAGGTAAGTGATCAACACCTATCTCCTCCACCATGTCAAGGCGCATTGTATTGACGGAATCGGAGGTAGAAGAAATTTCAGAACCAATGATCTCTGCATTGTGTTCTAGCACTTTCAAATGATCACTTGTTCTCTCCACACTACTTGACACATCCCTAGTCGTCGCGGCCTGTTCTTGAGCCACTGCGGCAAGTTGACTGGTCTCGCCTGAAATATGTGCAACGCTGTCCAAAATTTGTTTGACGAGCGACATCGCCACTTCTGAACCCTTTGCCCCTGAAGTCAACTCAGCACTGATCTCCACGCGCTGCTTACTGACTACTCCCATTGATTGACTTAAATGATCAGTGCTGATCACAATATCAGATAACGCCTTTTTCGTGCTTTCTGCCAAGCGCCTAACCTCTTGGGCGACTACTGCAAAACCTCTGCCTGCATCTCCCGCACGCGCTGCTTCAATCGAGGCATTTAAAGCTAAAAGGTTAGTTTGATCAGCAATTTCTTTAATCGATTCCACCAACGCAGTAGTTTCCTTGATCCTTTTTTCAAAGTCATTAAAGTGCTGATTCATTACTTTCATCGAATCAGTCACTCGCAACATGACCGTCAACGCCTGCTCAATTTCACTGCTGCTACGCTCAGCATGTTGCCTTGTGGAATCTGACATTTCCGCCACACTCACAGCGCTATTCGCCACTTCATGCGCAGAGGCGCTTAATTCTTCCACCCCAACCGTGATTTTTTCTAATGTTTCACTCGTATCTTTTAAATCATCGACAAATTTACCGGTGTTTCGTAATTGCATCGCCTGATCCAGTAATGTCATACAATTTTCTAAGTGTTTTACTTGGTTTTCACCCATAAGTCTCCCCCTTATAAATATTCATTTTTATTTTTCATGATAGTTAATTGAATTATAAACTAAGTCTATGAAAAATGGCAGCCTGAATTGTCACGAATTCAGGCCGCCATTATTTTTAACACTTTATTCATGCAATACTTTAATTCGATTTGGCGATGTTTCAGTAAATTTTCCGATCCACTCACTTTGCTCCATTCCCGCTTGGCGAATTTCGTGCAAAAATGCAGTAGCATAAGCTTCGGGTAATGCCACCAAAAGTCCACCAGATGTCACCGCATCAGCAAATATAGAGCGCGTGATATCATCGAGATCTTCTGCAAAATCAATGTGATCCTTTACATAAGACATGTTTCTTTTGCTCCCAGAGGGTATTAGCCCTGATTCTGCATGACGTCTGGTTCCGTCAAGCACCGGTACTCGGGATGCGTATAATTCCAGACCCACGCCTGCACCTTGCACCATTTCTAACGCATGCCCCAATAAACCAAATCCTGTTACGTCAGTCACAGCATTAACCGGATAGCGATGTGCGACATCTGCTGCATATTTGTTTAACATCGCCATCCATTTGACTGCCTCCGCGATTTCCTCTGGTGTGGCTACCCCTTCTTTAATCGCTTTTGATGTAATACCCATACCGATAGGCTTCGTTAGTATCAAGGCATCGCCTGGTTTGGCTGTTGAATTCGCCCAAACTTTTTGCGGATGGATGACACCAGTCACTGCCATGCCGAATTTCGGATCAACGTCATCGATAGAATGCCCCCCAATTAACGTGGCCCCAGCTTCTTGAACTTTTTGCGCGCCCCCACGCAAAATCTCTGCAAGAATTTTGCGATCCAGCTTGTAGATAGGAAAGCCTACCAAATTCATGACGGTAATAGGGGTACCCCCCATGGCATAAATGTCACTCAGCGCATTTGCCGCTGCAATTCTTCCAAAGTCATACGGATTATCCACAATCGGAGTAAAATAATCGACTGATTGCACTAACGCCATTTCGTCACTGATACGATACACACCCGCATCATCAGAAGTCTCCAACCCTACAATTAAATCAGGGTGAGGTTCTGTTTTCGGCAAATAAGAAAGCACTTCCTTTAGGTCCGCCGGACCTATCTTACATCCTCACCCGGATTTTTCTGTTAACGTAGTTAATCGTACATCTAAGTAAAACATCACTGCTCACCCCCTAATCTTAAAGACTGACTAAAGATTCCTAATTGGAATAACATATAGTTTAATTCATAAGAATCAAATGCTCAAGCCGTTGAAATTATAAATGATACCAAGAAACTACAAAAGTTGATTGACAAATTTACCGCACTGCTTGCAAAATGGAGTAGAACAATCAGTTTGCATTCAGCTAATTACATAGACACTAAGGGGTCACTGAATGAATACTCTCTTTATTGTCAATCCAGCAGCAGGCCGCGGTAAATGTTTTAGAAAATGGACACACTTGGAAGACCTATTACATGAGCATGCTAGTTTCGCTTTTGCTGTTCGTCTAACAAGAAAACCAGGAGATGCAGAGAATTTTGCCATCACGGCCATTCAGGAAGGATTCGAGCGAATCATTTCCGTCGGTGGTGACGGCACTGTCAATGAAATTATCAATGGAATCGCGGGAACCAATGTGCAAATTGGTATCCTTCCTTTTGGTACAGGCAATGATTTAGCTCATGCTCTTCACGTACCAAAAAATTATATGCATTTAGTAACAATGTTGGAGTCCCCCACCATCAAACTCATTGATATTGTTAAAATCAATGAACGGTTTTATATCAATGCTGCCGGACTTGGCATTGACGGTCAAGTCGTGCAAAACATTAACCAGCATCCCATGATTAACCGTTTGGGTAAGATAGGCTATATCGTCAGTGCATTACAAAGTGTGTTACAATTTCGCCCAGATGATTTATTGGTTACTATTGATGGTCACGATAGCGTATTATCTAACGTATGGATATTAGCGATCACCAATGGGTCCTATTTTGGCGGGGGTATGAAGGTGTGCCCCCAAGCTGATCTTACGGACGGTTGGCTAGATCTTTGTATTGTGCAAAATCTTTCAAAATGGCATTTTTTTCGTCTTTTTCCCCTCGTATTTTCCGGTCAGCATGTGCGCAAGGAACAATACGTTACCACCCTTAGGGCAAAAAAGGTGCATATTGATATTCCCAACCATTTAATCATGCAATCAGACGGAGAAATCATGAAAATTACCAGTGTTACTGTTGAAATTGTCCCCCGAGGGATACAAATGATGACGTAAAGTGAGTGTGAATGCAACAATGGAACCATGGCTAATCGCATTAGATCTTGACGGTACGCTCCTTAAAAAAGACCATACCATTGGAGAAGCGACAAAATCAGCACTGCAACAAGCAATGAGTTTAGGCCACATTGTCACCATCGCGACAGGAAGACCTCCCAGGGCTGCCATGGCAGCATACCAAGCATTACAACTAACCACCCCGCTCATCGCATTAAATGGAGCGTATATCAAATTTTCTAATCAACTAGGAGATATCAAAGTGACCACGCTTAGTCAAGTAGTAATCGAGGCGATTAGTCAAAAAGCAATCGCCATGGGAAGCCGTGGAATGTTAGGAGAAATCGGAAATCACTGTGTCATTCGACATAGTGATCGACCAATGTGGATGGATGAAGAACATGAACAATTTTTTTACCAAGCGGTTGTAGCAGCAACACCAGAAAATCCAGCAATCTACCTACCATTAGGTGAAGCGTGGCCAAATAATGCATATTCACTTTTAATCCAACTCCCCCAAAAACAACACCCACAAATTTACAATTGGATCAATACGCACTGGCCTGACCAAATCTATATGCGTTCTTGGCGTGATCCTTTCGATGTCGTGGAAATAATGTCCAAGGGAGTTAGTAAAGCGACAGGTTTACGGGAAATTCAACAGCATTATGGAATATCACCACAACGCATCATGGCATTTGGTGATGAGATGAACGACCTAGAAATGTTTAACTATGCTTCTATAAGTGTAGCAATGGGTAATGCCAATCCAGAACTTTTACCACATGCTACCTTTATCACTGATGATTGTGAAAACGAAGGCATCGCTGCCTATTTAAATGCTCATTTTTTTACCCCGCATTTTCGTGTAACCTAGTGTATAATCCATTTCGCTGAATTAATTCTTCATGAGTCCCTTTTTCTATAATTTGGCCATGATCTAATACAAAAATCACATCCGCATGACGTACAGTAGAAAGTCTGTGCGCAATCACCATGGTAGTTCTGGTTGCCGTAAGTTTGTGCAGGCCAGTTTGCACCATCTCCTCCGTTTGACTATCTAGGCTGGCCGTCGCTTCATCTAATATCAAAACCCTAGGATCTAGTGCAACCATGCGAGCAAATGATAGTAATTGTCGCTCTCCCATGGAAATATTTGCGCCTTTGGCATATAACCATGTTTGATAGTGCTTGGGCAAGCGATCAATAATACGGTGAACGCCTACCGCTTTGGCAGCATGCTGGATTGTCTCATCACTGATGTCTGGACGAAACAATCTAATATTATCTGAGATCGTCCCTGTGAAGAGTTGTAAGTCTTGTTGAACCATGCCTATATAGCGATGGAGATCAGCAAGCGACAATTGTTGGATGCCCACGTCATCAAGCAAAATTTCGCCGGCCACTGGGTCATATTGCCTAGTCAACAAACTCATAATTGTACTTTTACCAGCGCCGGTTGCACCGACAAATCCAACAAATTGTCCTGGTTCAATAACAAAAGAAACGTTTTTTAAAATAAGTTCATCTTGGTTATAGCCAAAGTCTACCTGCCGAAACTCGATTTTTCCTTTTACATTGACAATAGAAATAGCCTGTGAAGGATTTTGAATCCTAGATTTTACCATCAATACCTTACCAATGCGGTCTGCCGCAACCATTGAGGACTGAAGTATATTCCATTGCTGCGTAATGGCATTAATCGGCTGAAAGAACTGTCGAATATAACTGATAAAGGCATACAATGTACCAAACAGGATAACATGATGTAGCACAGCACTCCCGCCGATAAACACAACCGCAGCCACCGCTAAATTCCCAATCAATTCAAGCACTCTGTTAAACAGCACTGATATACCATACTCATTAATATTAGCTTTACGGTGCAAAGTATTGAGTGATTCAAAATGATCAGCCTGTTGTTGCTCTTGATGAAAAATCTGAATAATCCGCATTCCAGCTAAATTCTCCGCTAAAAAAGCGACAATATTTGAGAGCTTAGTTCGAGTCGATTGATATGCATTTCGCAACCAATCTCGAAAGAGCATTGAAATCACAAAAATAATTGGGATAACAATCATACACATCCATGCAATTCTAACGTCCAATTCGAACATGACAATAACAATCATGACGATTGACAGCCCATCACGTATCATACTTAGGAAGAACTGTGTAAAAAATTGACTGACTGTCTCCGTATCACTAGAAATATTGGTAACTAGTCGACCAATCGCATTTTTATCAAAAAAATCCATCCCCTGATGCTCTACATGAGAAAAAAGATCAATGCGAATTTTCCTGATGATTTTTTGACCGGTATATTGTAAAAGTAGCATTTGAAAAATATTAGAAAATACGCCTATAATAACAATTCCAATATACACCCCGCCAATCACTAAAAGTCCCTTCAGATCCGGATGAGCAATAGAAATGTCATTATCAATAGCGACTTTTACTAAGTATGGTTGCAACACTCCTGTCGCATTAAAAATAACCACCAGTAAAAACACTATCACAAATTGTGGCCAATACGGTTTCGCATAAGGTAACAGTCTAAGCAAACTTTGAATGTTGTTTTGGCTTTTCACTGCTTACTCTACTCCTTCAGCTTGCAAGCGCCACATATCAGCGTAAATGCCCTGATTTTCCAAAAGCTGCGCATGTGTCCCTTGTTCATGAATTTTACCTTTTTCCATCACTACAATGTGATCTGCATGCCTCACGGCAGATAACCGGTGAGCAACAATCAACGTCGTTTTTCCCACGCGCAACTCGCGAATGCGATCAATGATCTGTTTTTCCGTAAGCATGTCCACTGCTGACAAACTATCATCCAGAATAAGCACAGGCGCTTCTTTAATAAACGCCCTAGCCATGGCTGTGCGCTGTTTTTGACCACCAGACAAAGCGATACCACGTTCACCAATTTCTGTTGCAAATTGTTTTGTAAATCCCATAATATCATCGTAAATGAAAGCATCTTTTGAGGTCTCTTCAATCTCAGGAAAAAGTGGATCTTTTTTTCCAAAACCGATATTTTCGGAAACTTTTGCTGAAAATAAAAATCCATCTTGAGGAACATAGGCGATGGCACGACGCAAACTGAATAACTGCATTTTCTTTACATCAATTTCATCGAGAAATACACTATGATCCGGTGGATCAAAAATTCTAGGCAATAAGTTCACCAATGTCGTTTTCCCCGCACCTGTACGACCGACTATTCCCAAGGTTTGACCAGCTTGCAGGTGAATATGGATCTGCGTGAGAGCAGGTTCTTTGGCATCTGGATAAGTATAGGCGTCTAACTCTATGCGCACTTCCCCTTGTGCGTCGTTCCACTCTATTGCATCAGGGGTATCAATAATTTCCGACGTTTCCATCAAAAGCGTCCGCAATCTCGTCATAGAAGCGGATGCTCTTTGAAAATTATTGATGACAAATCCTATTTGTTGCAATGGCGTGATAATCATTGCGAGATATAAGGTAAATGCGACAAACATGCCAAGTTGAATATGTTGAGTAACCGTTAAATACCCTCCATAAATGAGAGCAATAGCAAAACTGAGTGATCCCATTAAAGGAATAAATGATTGGAACATGGCACTGCGCCGGAACATGTCCATCTGCCGAAGGACGATTTGATCCACCGTCTCTGTAAATCGTCCTACTTCAATATTTTCGTTCCCTGTGGTTTTTATGACACGAATAGAAGACAGACTCTCCTCACTTAGATCAGCCATATTGGAAAGAGACTCCTGCACCCTGCGCGAAGCCAAACGAATTTGTGGCCCCCACCACACAATAAAAAATGGAACAAATAACAGCGGGATAATGCTCGCCAAAGTGAGTGACACACTAATCGTACGAAACGTCATCCAAAGCGTAGTGATAAGCAGGAAAATCGCATTGGTGAGAATATTCAAACCGCCTGACATCGCTTCTCGTACCGCACGCACATCATTCATCGCGTGATTAAGCAAATCACCTATACTACGTTTTCTAAAATAACCTGTATGTAGCGTCTCCCAATGTAAAAACAGTCGTTTGCGTAGCTCATATTCAAATTGTCTTCCGATTTGGCCATTTCTAAATTGGCCTAATCCATATAACACCACGTATCCCGCCCCGACAAGCGCGAGTAACCATGTGTAGTGCCATATTTCAGCCATCGTCACATGCCCATGACTTAATGCATCGGTAAGTTGACCGATCAGATAAGGAAATTGAACCGTGACAATCTCAGATAAAATGATAGCTAAAACAGCTAATAAATACGCCCATTTTTTTCGCCATAAAAATTCACGCAACAACAATTGTGGATCATTATGCATCATCATTCTCCCTGAAAAATAAAAATTCACTGTACGATAAACTGGGTAAAGTATACTTTTGTAATTTTACCGAATGAACTAAGTGCTGTAATTAGTCGTTGCCTTAATATGGTCAACCCATTTGGCATATTAATTTCCGCCCCGCTTGTATCGTTCAATACACTGATTACATCATTATTGACCTGCGCGGTACTATTCGTTAAGGTGTTCATCGTATTTTGACTATCTGTTTGCAATACGATAGTGGTTTGAATCATACTATTGTCAGACAAATTAGTAGTAAGCGACGGCACAGTGTACTGAAGCGTCTGTAATTGAGTTGGTGATAATATCACTTTTGTTTTAGAATGTGGGCGCGTCACATAAATGACACCCACGATAATGACCACAGCTAGAAGCCCCCCTGCAATCATTACCCACAACCATTTCTTCATCAGAAGTTCCCTCTTTCTCAATCTACATTATAGCCTATCTATTATTTCACATATCGAATGTTTACAGTCAAGCACTTGTTAGAAATTTCATTGACTGATCAGAAATGAAATTTTATTATAGTAAGTACTATATAAACTTTTTTGACTGGGAGATATACGATGAACGAGTCTGATTTATATGTGTATAAATTAAAAAACATTTTAAATTTCGAACCAGAAGATTACGATAACTTACAAAAATACAAAGACAAGTTCATTCCGCTAGTAGATGGGATTGTTGATCAATTCTATGTTGCGATAGAAAATGATCCTGAACTGATGAACTTCTTTATTTACAAAACGAATCTTGATCGCGCGATGAAATGGCAAAAAGCCTACTTCGTTGAACTCTTGCAAGGTGTGGTCGATGAACAGTATATCCAAAAACGCATCCACTCTGGTTGGCTGCATGCAGAAATCGGGTTGCCCATCAGTTTTTTTATTGCTTTTTATCGATTTTTTACTATTAATTTGTTTACGATGGCAACCTCCGTGGCACAGATTCCCATTGACGAAGAGTACATGAAATTTATTACATCTTTAGTCAAGCTGATATTGTTAGACTTATCCATTTCCGCTGAAGTGCATGAAAAAACGATGATGGATCACAGCAAAAAATAACAGTAGTAACTATTCGCCTCTAGACACCTGCAGTGACTACACCCACTCTTTTCCCATACTATTCATTAAGATCGGAAGGGTGGTGAAGCTCACCATGTATGATGGAGGCGTTTTTGGAGGATACACACGCTGGGCGGTCGTGTTCCTGATCATCTTTGTGCTGTTTATGCTGCTTGTGCCGTATGGAACGAAAGAAGTTTGCCAAACTGTACCAGTGTACTAGGTTCATTAATCAAGGGAAGGGAGCTCACCGCTCCCTTCCCTTGTTGTAACATCTATCTAATTCACAGATCGCGTAGATGATTGCTTTTGCGCTTTATCGCGTTCGCTTTTGTTTAATATTTTTTTACGTAAACGAACGTTTTTAGGAGTGACTTCGCAAAATTCATCATCGGCCAAAAATTCAATCGCGCCTTCAAGTGACATATTGCGAGGCGTCTTTAAGCGCGATGTTTCTTCCTTAGTAGCCGAACGCACATTACTCATGTGCTTTTCGCGACAAACATTTACCACTAAATCATTATCCCTTGAATGACTGCCGATAATCATCCCAGGATAAACTTCCGCGCCTGGGGCAATAAAGAGCGTCCCTCGTTCTTCAATGGACTGAATGGCATACGCAGTAGCAGTGCCGCCCTCTGAAGCAATTAAGACTCCACTTTTGCGATCAATGATCTCCCCTTTAAATGGCTCAAATCGCAAAAACGTATGATGCATGGTGCCATAACCCCTTGTTGCCGTCAAAAGTTCAGAACGAAATCCGATCAATCCCCTTGCCGGCACATAAAATTCCAGTCGAACAGAAGAGGAGCCATTCAACATTTGCACCAATTCTCCCCTGCGCATGCCGAGGTTCTCCATCACCGTTCCCACATGCTCTTCGGGTACGTCCACCACCACATGCTCAATCGGCTCTAATAAATTACCTGTTTCATCCCGTTTGAAAATAACACGCGGCTTGGAAACTTGCATCTCATATCCTTCTCGACGCATGTTTTCAATTAAAATCGACAGATGCAGTTCACCACGCCCTGAGACTAAAAAGGCATCTGCTGAATCCGTATCTTCCACTCGCAAACTCACGTCTTTTTCAAGTTCTGCATACAAACGCGCGCGTAATTGTCGCGATGTAACAAATGCCCCTTCTCGTCCGGCAAAAGGACTGTCATTCACAACAAAGGTCATCTGTAATGATGGCTCTTCAATAGGAATAGAAGGCAAAATTTCTTGTGTGTTCACATCTGCTACTGTATCCCCTACAGACAAATCACCAAGTCCTGCAATGGCTACAATGTCACCTGCGCTAGCACGCTCTAGTTCCACTCGTCGCAATCCCCGAAATCCGTATAGCTTCGTGACTCGATGAGTCGTAACCTCGCCATCTGGTTTCAAAAGCGCGACAGACTGCCCGACTTGAATAGTACCTCTGACAAT
>JAJZCJ010000095.1 GCA_021846145.1 Bacillota bacterium | reverse complement strand
GTTGTGACTGGTAAATCCACTATACCAAACGAAGAGGTGCTTTTTCATGGTCAATGTTCATATTTAATCCGCAAAATTCCTTGATAATTCAAGCCTTCAAGCAGATTTTAGCTCTGAGAAAGTTGAGGCACTAACCATCAAAATCCAATACCTACCGCAGTGAAGATAGGAAATATGGTATACACTTCAGCCATCATTGGGTCTAATCCTGAAACAGGCGAGATGCCAGAGAGCGTTCAAGACGAGGTAGCAAATCTTTTTCATTACTTGAGCGAGATTATGGAACTCGCTGGAGGAACTGTTGATGATATAGCCCATTTAAGCGTCTTGTTAACAGATGCTGAATACAAAAAGGTTGTAAATTTAGAGTGGTTGAAGATGTTTCCAGATGAAAATAATCGTCCTGCAAGACATAGCACTGTCAAAAAACTAAGGGATGGGCTCAGAGTGCAGATTGAAATGACAGCTGTTTTGTAATTACACGTCTGGGGCAACTATACCCTAGGAGACATAAGTGATAGCTGATAAAGTAAAAGGAACCACATTTCGGAAAAAGTGTTCATACTATGGATCGATGCGAATGATTTTTGCGACATCACACCGCCAACGATATTTTGGTAAAAATTAACATGTGTTACTACGATAAAAAGCACAATAAGAAGGCAGGCGTTAAATCCTAAGTCGAACATACATTCCGTAATTTTCCAAATTTTTTCTTCCTATGTAGAAACCATAGGAAGGTTTTTTTTATGCCGCGCGCCCAGAGGAATGCGTTCCTCTAGTCAGTGAAAGCCTGACCTCGAAAAGTACCGAGATATAATCTCCTTAACCATCGTGACAATATCACTGACGAACGACATAGCTAAATAATATTATTGACAAAGAAAAAAACCTTGATTATTATTATGCTAATAGTTTTTCTAGTGGAAAAAATAAATAAGAGAGTATGGTTGATTACAATGAAAGGGGCTTCATGATGGATTTGAGACCAACGGGAGACTTGCAATATGTTCAGCAGATGAATCAACGTTTGGTCTTGGATACTTTATTAAATCAAGGGCCGATGTCTAAAATTGAAATTTCTCGAGCAACTACATTAAGTCCAACCACAGTTGGAAATGCCATAATAGAACTTCAGTCACAAAATCTCGTTCATGAAGTAGGGAAAGTTGCCTCGCCGTTAGGCAGACGGCCGATGTTGCTAGATATTCAATGGAATTCTCGATCAGTGATTGGTTTGGCGGTTGTTGATAATAAAGTAATTGGAGTGCGTACTAATTTATCAGCGGTTATTCAAAAAGTTTCGATAAAAAAAATTGAATTGTCAGCACATTCTGCTGATATTGATGAAATCTCTATGTCAGTTGTAAAAGAATTAATTGCAGGTCAGGACGCTACGACTATTATTGGCATCGGACTTGCAACGCCCGGTATCTTGAATCGGAAAGAAGGAGCAATAGAAAAAATAGCGAATTTTCCATGGAATAATAAAAAAATCACTGATAAACTAAATTTAGGAAATTCCATTCCTTGGGTAATAGAAAACGATACTAATGCAGCTGCCTTAGGAGAAGCCTATTTTGGCAGGGGCAGGGGTGTGAAATCATACTGTTACGTGCATGTTGGTACAGGAGTTGGTGCTGGTATTGTCGTAGATCATCACATCTTATTAGGTAGTCGTGGCTATGCTGGAGAAATAGGACATATGCCTGTTGAATACAAAGGGAAAAAATGCAAATGTGGAAGTGTGGGATGTCTCGAAGCTTATGTTAGTTGGCAAGAAGTAATGTTGTTATTAAAGAACCATATTCCCAAAGAGAAGCAAATTGATAATTTTGAAACCATAGTTGATCGCGCTAGTTACTTGCATTCAATATATAACGAAGGCGATGTGGCAAAAATTCTTGCTGATGTAGCAGAAATTTTAGCAGCAGGTATTGCTTCACTTGTGTCGATCACAGATCCGAGTATGGTCATCGTTGAAGGGATATTTGATCAGTGTCATGAGTTTATGAAAACGCTTCAAGAACATACTGACCGTAGACTGATAAACTTTTCTCAGGATCAACCGTTAATTTCTACAGGAGAATTGGGTGAATTTGCATCTGTAGCGGGTATCATTGCAATGATATTGGATAAAAACGGGTTTTTGAGGGCTCCTGAATATCTTAATGAATTACCATATAATTTTGAAATACCAGAACTTATAAGTGAAATTGGGGTTAAGTGACTTAAGGATGAAAGGCGGTGATGTAATGTAGAAATAGTTTTTTGAGTGAGGATGGGGATCCCAGTATTACTGTTTCTTGATTTTTTAGATAACTAAAGATTCTAGAAATATGCTTAAGCATTTGAGTTTTAGATTAAATAAGGGGGTAACTCATTTTGAAAAGTAAAGTAAAATTAGTGGGAACCACAGCAGTCTTGTTGACACTCACAACAGGATTAGCGATGACCGCACCTGCGCTAGCTTCCTCACAAAATGTGGTCAATCTCATTACATGGGTTAATCCACCTGCAGTGGCAGTACTTAAAAAAATTAATGCTGAATTTGAAAAGGCTTATCCTGGCTACACAGTCAATTATCAAACCACGGCTGACGCCACAGGCGGTTATGCAACTATGCAGCAAACGGCTGTCCAAGGTGGCACTGCTGATATTATGGGTACTTTTCCATTTCAACCATTGCCCTTTACCCAAACGCAAAACAGTTTGAGTCCAACGCAACTGTGGGCTGTCAACAATGTTTTCGCATCGCTCAATGGGCAACCATGGGTTAAAGATTTTAATTCCTCAATTCTAGCCAATGCTCAGTATAAAGGAAAGTATTATGGACTCGTGTCGGGAGTTTATCAGGACGGCGTGTTTTATAATAAGGCCATTTTTGCAAAATATCACCTTACTCCACCAAAGACGTACAATCAGTTTATTCACATCGCACAAGTATTAAGTACCCATCATGTAGTGCCGTTTTTTGATGGATTGCAAAATGTCGGACCGTTGTATCTGCAATTCATTACTTACCCGTTATTACAGGAACTCTGGCTACCAAAAGTAGGTGATGTCAATACGGCTCTTTGGACGGGCAAGACAAAATGGACAGATCCTGCTTTCATCAAGGTTATGCAACGTGAAAAAGAAGTAATGAAATACCTAGAACCAAACTTTACTGGAGTTCCATGGCAGCAAATGCCAGGTGCATTTGCTAGCGGCAAGGCTGCAATGTTACTGGACGGTTCTTGGGATCTTCCGTCTGTTGTTCAAGCCAACCCGAATATTAAGATGGGATATTTCCCATTCCCTGGTTCAAACAATGCTAAGCTCAATCAATCTTTACTCCAGCCTGATCTGACATTTGTTGTGCTGAACAACAGTCCGCATAAGGCAGCGGCGTTCAAATGGCTGAATTTCTTCGCTTCACCAAAGATTTATGCACAGTATGTTAATGCGACAGGGATTTCGCCAAGCAGGGACAGCGGATCCTACAACAGTGTCTCCTCACATACGTTAGGCAGTTGGTTTGGCAAAGGCGTATCTTTAGCAAAGATCTTTCCTCAATTACCTGGTAGCGGTTCATACTATGTACAACCGAAAAATTGGTGGCAATTGCAATTGGAAATGTATCAGGGTAAGTATACTCCCCAGCAAGTGGCACAAATGTACCAAAGCGCATGGGATCAGATTAAGAAGTAGCATCGAATTGCAGGGGTGTGTGTAAGTTTTCTCGCTTGACGAGCGCCTGTCAGGTAAACTCGCTACACCCTATTTTTTTGTTTGTAGTCGTTTTGACATTGTTAATAGTGTGAGGGGGGACAATAGTGTCATCAATGTACCGCAGTCGGGATCGTTTGCAGATGTATACCGGAATGTTGCCTGGGTTGCTAGTCTATTTTTTATTTGGTGTTGTGCCATCTGTCGCGACTGCAGTGATATCATTAACAAATTATTCAGGGATTCCGGGCATCTCTGTGCAGTTCATTGGATTGACAAACTATGTGCAGGCATTTGTGCTTGATTTGACGGGATTGGTAGGCTCTGTGCGAGACACACTGGTATTCGCGATTAGTGTGACGCTGCTGCAAAATATTTTCGCACTCGGACTTGCACACCTGTTTACCAAAAAATATCCTGGACGTGCGCTGTTTCGTTCGCTTGTTTTTATGCCTGCTTCACTTGGAGTGACCGTCATTGGGTTGACATGGGCGCTTATATTTAATCCTTCAGGCGGTCCTGCCGCCAATTTTCTTTCACTTTGGGGAGGCAATTCTGCGTTTTTCGGTTCTAACAGTCTGGCCATGCCACTCGTGATTTTTGTTCAGATTTGGGCCAATCTCGGATTTACTACCATCGTCTATTTGGCAGGCATGAACACAGTGCCAGAAGAATTATATGAGGCTGCAAAAATTGATGGGGCTAACGGGTGGCGGATGTTTCGCAATGTCACTTTCCCGATGATTGCTCCCAGCACGACTGTCAATGTTCTTTTGGCAGCGGTGGGTTCTCTCAATACCTATGATCTCATTTATGTCTTGACGGATGGACTCTATCATACTAACACATTGGGAATGTACATGTTCAATACTGCATTTCAGGGCTCAAGCAATTTGGGGCTTGCCGCAGCGATTAATATGGTGGAATTTATAATCACTTTAATCGTAGCACTAATCTTGCAAAAAATACTTCGCAAGCGTGAGGAGGCATTGGGGTGAATAGAGTAAGCGTATTGATGCTGCACCGCAAAAGGCCTTGGGTAGCTTTCTTGATTGCGGGAGTGGTGGCATTATTATTATATCTTAGTCCTCTTGCCTACTTATTGTCTGTCGCGTTGCAAACGCCTGCCCAATTTCTAAACAATCCAGTAGCCTTTCCTCACCCTATCAGGTGGAGTAATTTTGTTGATGCATGGAATCAGGCCACGATGGGGACCTACTTTTTCAATTCGATACTTTATACGTTTTTTTCAACAGCATTGTCCTTGCTATTTGCTGCCTTGCTTGCATTTCCTATCTCGAGGCGATATGTGCGTGGGTCACAGTTCATCTATTTGTTGTTTTTAGCTGGTATGTTTTTGCCCGTTGGGCTTGTCCCTCTGTTTATCGAATCGCGTTGGCTAGGACTGTACAATAACCGACTTGGATATATCATATTGCATTTACAGTACGGCTTGACATTTGGTTTTTTCATTCTTGTTGGTTATTTTCGCACGATCCCAATAGAATTGGACGAGAGTGCCGCGCTTGATGGTTGTGGATATTTTCATTATATATGGAGAATTTTGATACCACTAATTAGACCGGCACTTGCCACGGTAGGCATTTACGTGGCCATCAATGTTTGGAATGATTTAATAGGTCCAGTCGTCTTCCTAGCTTCAAATTCGTTGTATCCGTTAACCCGAGGATTATATACATTTTATGGAAGTAACCAAAGTGACTGGACACTACTAGCTGCAGGAGTATTTATTGTTGCAGCGCCCTTAATTATTGCATTCATTTTTCTACAGAGGTACTTAATAGCTGGAGCTGTTGCAGGTTCACTGAAATCTTAACTGATCAAAATGAGAGTGATGTAGGATGTGGAATGGATATGTCAATTGCTATCCGCATTTTTGATACCCCTAGTGATGCAGGTATTTATGTAGCTGCCCTAGCGGAGTCAGTAATTGTAGGTAACCAAGCGCCAGTTTTAGGGTTAGCGACTGGGGAAACCCCTATTCCCTTTTATAAGGCTCTGGTAAGATTGTATGAATGTGGGCTTGATTTGTCTCATGTGGTTACGATTAATTTGGATGAGTATGTGGGATTGGGTGCCGATCATCCGCAGAGTTATCGTCATTTTATGGATAAATACTTATTTTCTAAAACCAATTTGTCACCTGATAGAACTGTTATTCCTGATGGGGTTGCATCTAATCTCTTAGATGAGTGTAAGAGATATGATGACATTTTGAATAATTACCCCATTGATATTCAGATATTGGGCATCGGAATGAACGGACATATCGGTTTTAATGAGCCTTCAGATATTTTGTTAGCACGGACTCATGTTGTCGATCTTCAGCAGGAAACAATCAAAAGCAATGCGCGATTTTTTGATAGTATTGAACAAGTGCCAAGTCGGGCGATTACCATGGGTATTCAATCAATTTTGCAGGCAAAGCGAATAATTCTAATGGCGTTTGGCAAGGAAAAATCAACGATCATTGAGCAGGTGGTAACTGGGAACGTTAGCACAAGTATACCTGCAAGTATAGTGCAACTTCATCAAGATGTGATCATTGTTCTTGATAGAGACAGCGCAAGTAATATATTAGAAAATAGTATTTTTTCTGTAATTAAAAGATTGAAAACAAAAAAGGAAATGTGAGTTTGTAGTCTCGTTTTTCGCTTGTTTTGTGGATTTCCACTAGGATGCGTTTTTATTTCATCGATAATAGGGGTTATTTGTATGGAAGGAAAGTGGGTACAGCGTTTTATTGATCGTTGGACACTGGGGACAGTATGGATATTCCTTAGTTTGCTTTGGACCCTAAGTTCCCTTTTCATCATCACTTGGCTTCCTGCCACCATCGCTGTCACAGCGGCGATGAGACGAATTGACGAAGGGTATCTTACTGTGGCGATGGAGTTTTTTCGTACGCTGATTGATCGAGCTGTCAGCGGTGTATTGCTGGGCATTCCCATGTTGCTGATTGGTTCGCTATCATGGATTAATATTCAGATTATGGTGCACTCAAGGCATGCTTTTTTGGCGGTTCTCTATACCGGTTTCCTTGTTTTCTTTAACGTGTTACTCGCTGGAGTCATCATTCAATCCATTGCTGCTCTATCGATTGAAAAGCTTCGTATCCGGACTATCCTCTCCATTGCATGGAGAGCTTTCATCCAGTCTTCGGTAAAAACCTTGATTATCGCATGTTTGATCATAGGGGTACTTGTCACTAGCACAAAAATTCCGGTTGTAGGCATTTTGACAGATGGGTCTCTAATCGGCTGGCTAATCCTAAAAACGGAATCATAAAAAAATTATGGGGTTGATAAAATGGTAAGTTCAGAGGCTTTTTTTGCGCAAGTTGAACTATCGTTAAAGCAAGTCATGCAAACTCAAATGGATACCATCAAACGCACTGCGGATTTGTTGGCAAGAAAAATCCAAGCGAATGGGGTGATCCATATATTTGGTTCTGGACATTCACGTGCTTTTGCGATGGAACTTTCGAATAGAGCCGGTGGTCTTGTGCCCATGCATGCCATGTCATTTGATGATTTCTTGCGTAGAGGTGTCAAGAATGTGGATGACGTCAATGATTCAACGATCGAAAGAAATCCTAATATCGCTCATCAACTTCTTGATCTCTATGATATTCGGGACAATGATGCAGCTATTTTAGTTTCCAATTCTGGCCGCAACGGCGCTTTAGTTGAAATGGCGTTGTTATTAAAAAAGAGGGAAATACCGTTAATTGTTGTGACATCAATGGAACATACGACGCAAGTTTCATCTAGGCATCCATCCGGCAAACGACTTTTTGAACTTGCTGATTATGTAATTGATAATTGTGGCCCTTTTGGGGATGCCATTTTAGAGGATGATGCGCTAAATACGAAAGTGTGTTCAATTTCTTCGGTAACGGGGGCTGTCATCGCACAAAGCCTTACGGCTGAAATTATAAAACGTTTAATCGCACAAGGGTATAACGTTCCTGTTCTAATAAGTGCAAATGTTGATGGCGCGGATGAACATAACGCAGGACTACGGAACCTTTATGCTGGAAGGATTTAAATGGGTTGGGGTGTGATTAAAATTGAAAATGACAATAAAGGGATACTTAAATGGAGTTATCAAACTTATCACCGTTGAAGAGGGATTGATTACAGAAATTCGTGAGGATGGTCATCAAGTTTTAACGGGCAGTTATCTAATTGAAACAAATGGTAATTTACTGCCGGGTTATATCGATGTCCATGTCCATGGTGGCGGAGGAGCGGATACCATGGACGCTTCTGAAGAAGCGTTTGAGCAAATTGCGATGACACACGCACAACATGGTACTACTGCGCTTTTATTGACTACCATCACGGAAAATGTGGAAAATATCGAAAAAACGCTCAGTGCTTTTAACCCTCTTAGAAAACGCAATGGCGCGGAAATTATTGGTTTTCATTTGGAAGGTCCATTTATTCATGCCAATAAGGCGGGTGCCCAACCAAAAGAATATATACTGGCACCCAGTGTCGAGTTACTTACTAAATGGATGGAGATTTCTAATGGGACTATTCGCTACCTAACACTAGCTCCTGATGTAACGGGTGCAGAAGACATCATTAAAAAATCGAGGAATATGGGAATCGTTGTGTCTGCAGGGCACTCTTCAGCCACCTACGAACAAGCTAAAAATTCATTTGCTTTGGGGATTCAGAGTGCCACTCATCTTTTTAATGCGATGACAGGATTACATCACCGAGATCCTGGATTAGTTGGGGCGGTGCTTGACAGTGAGGATGTTTACGCAGAATTGATCGCCGATAAGGTTCATGTTCATGAAGCAGTTATGAAAATGGCCATTCAGATTAAAGGAATTAATAGAGTGATGTTAATTACGGACGCCATCAGAGCGGCTTGTATGCCGGAAGGTGAAAATTACACACTAGGCAATCAAATCATTTCTATCGTCGATGGAACTGTTCGTTTATTAGACGGAACCATTGCTGGTAGTGTTCTTACCTTAGATCAAGCAGTAAAAAATTTAATTTCCTCTCAAATCATCCAAAAACAAGATGTGGTGTCAGTCACCTCAGCTAACCAGTCTAGACTGTTGCGTTTGCCATATGGTCGAATAGAAATAGGCACACCAGCAAACATGATTTCGGTCGATGAAGACTGGAATGTCTCACATACTTTTGTTCGAGGGAATTTAGCCTACATGCGCTAACTCTATGCTTTGAATTGAGGAGACCTATGAAAATAGACAAATTACGATTACGAAGAATAGATGATTTACTACAGAACGAAATTGATCAAGGTCGTTTGCCAGGATACGCTTTAGCCATTGGCCTGGGCGACGAGGTGATTTATAAAAGCTCGTACGGTCATGCTGAAAATATGGATGGAATGATTCGTCCAATGACAATAGACACCATATTTGATTTGGCTTCTCTTACAAAAGTCGTTGCCACGTTACCCAGTATGCTCATGCTGATTGATCGTGGACAAATCAGGTTACATGATCCTGTTGCCAAATTCATCCCTGCGTTTGCAATTAAATCCAAATCAGGGGTGACCATTCAACATCTTCTCACTCACTCCTCGGGACTACCCTCTCATCGTGAATATTTTACGTACTGTCATTCGAGAGAAGAGATTATAAATATGGTAAATCACGAAAAATTAGAAATAGCTCCTAATAAAAAGGTGGTGTATAGTGACCTTGGTTTTATTTTACTTGGGGAGATTGTTCAAATTGTTACCGATACAACGTTGGATGATTATGCACGGGAACAAATTTTTGAACCAATTGGTATGAAAGATACCATGTATAATCCACCTGAAGAACTGTGGACTCGAATAGCGGCGACAGAGAAATTCCAGATAACGGGAGTGAGGGTGGGGGTAGTACATGATGAGAATGCCTACAAAATGGGTGGGGTTTCTGGACATGCCGGATTGTTTGCGCCATTAGAAGATTTGATTCTTTACGTGCAGATGTGGCTACAACCAAAAGAAAGTGTTCTGTCTGAAGCGGTTAAAAACGTGGCCATGAAATGCCATACTACACATTTAAGTGGTCGCCGCGGGCTCGGATGGTCATATCGCGGGGATTCCTATGACCACGCTGGCGACCTTTGGCCGGAAACGACCATTGGTCATACTGGTTTCACGGGAACTAGTCTAACGATGGACCCGAATTCAAAACTGTGGACTGTCCTGCTTACTAACGAGGTACATTACGGCAGAGAAAAGAGAATAATGAGGGATATAAGGGGAAGGGTGCATAATTTAATTGGCGCAGCGTTAGTTAACATTTAATGCTTATTTTTGGGGGTGAAACACACGAGTTGGTACATAGGAGTTGACGGTGGCGGTTCAAAGACTCAAGTATTTCTAATGAATCTTCAGCAACGTGTAGGGATAACGAAAATAGGTAAGGCGAGCAATCCCAACACGGTGAAATGGGATACCGCCATGGAGACCATAGAACAATTAATAGGAAGCACGTTAGTCGCTGTTGATGCAGGAGCAGAAGAAGTGAGAGGAATTTCAGTGTGCTTAGCTGGCCTCTATCGAAAAGACCACATTGAGCAATTAAAAAAGAAAATGTTCTCTATCTATCCAAATGCTGAAATCGAAGTCGCCAATGATGCGTTGGCGGCACTCACAGCGGGCACTCACGGAGAATCGGGTGTAGTCCTGATTGCAGGAACAGGATCTGTTTGTTTAGGGGAAACCCAACATGGACAGATCGCTCGAGCAGGTGGATATGGTAGCATGATCAGCGATGAAGGAAGTGGTTACGATATCGGAAGGGCAGGGATTATGGCGGCCATTCAAGGTGCTGAGTTTCGAGGCATAAACACCATTCTTTGGGAACTAACCAGGGAATTTTTCCACATCGACCAAATACATGGGATTATCCCCGCGATCGGA
>JAJZCJ010000094.1 GCA_021846145.1 Bacillota bacterium | reverse complement strand
GTGAAGAACTGCTGATGCGCACGCATACTTCTCCTGTGCAGGCGCGCACACTGGAAAAAAGACGCCCCGAATGGCCGATTCGCATCATTGTGCCAGGTAGGGTGTATCGGCGCGATGATGACGATGCGACGCACTCTCATGCGTTTACGCAAGTGGAGGGGCTAGTCGTTGGCAAAGGCGTGCGCATGAGTGATCTGAAAGGCATACTTTTGACATTTGCGCGAGAACTTTTTGGCGGGGATCAGGAGATTCGCTTGCGGCCTAGTTTTTTCCCTTTTACAGAGCCGAGTGCGGAGATGGACATCCGCTGCATTTATTGCGGGGGAGACGGGTGTTCTACTTGTAAACACACAGGCTGGATAGAGGTGCTCGGGTGTGGGATGGTGCATCCGCAAGTTTTGGAAATTGGAGGCTATAATCCCGAAGAAGTGACAGGTTTTGCAATTGGCATGGGAGTGGAGCGCATTGCCATGCTGTTATATAAAATTGAGGATATTCGCCATTTCTATCAAAATGATTTGCGGCTGTTGAAGCAATTTGCTTCATTGGCTGAGTAGGGGGGTGCGAGATGAAAATCACCTGGAAATGGCTTGCTGAGTACGTCGATCTTGCTGGCCTGACACCGGAAAAGGTGGCAGATGACCTGACCGGTGCAGGGATTCCTGTAGAGAAATTAACGCCAATGAATCAAGGGGTAACAGGTGTCGTGATCGGCCTAATTCAGGCGGTTAATGCCCATCCGCAGGCTGATCGGCTGCACATTTGTGAGATCGAAATTGGCGACAATCGCGTGCAAATCGTTACGGGTGCGACCAATGTGCAATCAGGACAAAAGGTGCCCGTAGCGCTTGTAGGGGCAAAGTTGCCGGGAAAAAACATTGAACTCGCCCTCTTTCGCGGGGTGCCTTCGCAAGGTATGCTCTGTTCTGCCGCGGAACTGGGGCTTGATGATCGCTTTTTGCCAAAGGATCAGGCGGAGGGCATCTGGATTTTGCCAGACGATGCACCAATTGGCGAGGAAATGGTGGAATACCTAGGCCTCGATGATGTGATTATGGAACTTGAACTCACGCCTAATCGCTCGGATTGTCTGTCCCTTCGTGGTGTCGCATTTGAGGTGGGCGCATTGTATTCGCGCGCAGTGCACATGCCTGAGGTGGGTGATGCGGTGGCGGATCAGGGTGATGCAATGCCACTTGCGGTGCGCATTGAGACGGATCAGTGCACGGGGTACTCCGCACAGGTAGTGAAAAACTTGAAGCTTGGCCCATCGCCGATCTGGATGCAAATGCGACTGCTTGCCGTTGGTATGCGTCCAATCAATAATTTGGTGGATATTACGAATTACGTGATGTTTGAGTGGGGGCAGCCTCTTCATGCTTTTGATTATCATGCGATTGCTGATCAAATGATCGTGGTGCGTCAAGCAAGTGATGGGGAAGTGGTGCGGACGCTAGACGGTCAGGATCGAGAACTTGCAGGTGTTGAGGTAGTGATTGCGGACACTGTAAAAGGACTTGGTCTTGCTGGTGTGATGGGTGGGGAAAATAGCGAAGTGACGAGTCACACGACGGCAGTCGTCATTGAATCGGCAATGTTTGATCCTATCCAAACAAGGCGTACTAGCCGACAACTGCAGTTGCGTTCAGAGGCCTCGTTGCGCTTTGAAAAGGGACTCGATGCAGAGGCTGTGTTGCCGGCGCTTTTGCGCGCCGCGTCATTGATGGTGCAGTTTGCAGGTGGAAGTCTGGCAAGTGCTGCTGTGATTACTGGGATTGATCTGTTAACGCCAAAACCCTCTACGCGTATTCGTGTGCGGATCGCACGCATCGCACAAGTGCTTGGATACGAGCTGGATGAGGATGAGCTAGTTGGTTATTGCAAACGGTTAGGACTACCTGTGGAGAAAGAGGAAGCGGGTTTAATGGTGTCTGTCCCTTCCCGACGGCCAGATTTGCTGCGAGAAGAGGATATGATCGAAGAATTTGCTAGGCTTGCAGGGTTTGAACGTATCCCCTCTACCATGATGGAAGGCATGCTTAGCCATGGGGGACTTTCTAGGCAGCAGAAACTGCGCAGAACAGCGCGGGATTATCTGCGTGATCAGGGGTTTGACGAAGTATGGACGTATTCCTTTGTCGCTAGTGATGGGCATCAAAAACTGAAAATTGACGATCATCATGAGTTGGCTCAACATGCGTTGCTTTTAAATCCACTCTCTGAAGAACGGAGAGCGCTTCGCACCACCATGCTATCCTCGCTGCTAGAAGTGGCAAAGTATAATGCCAGTCGACAAATTAATGCGTTGAGGGTATTCGAAATAGGTGCTGTATTTTTGCCGCAGCAAGCGAAAACACTAGACAGTATCGCCCCACCGCTAGAAAAAAGGATGTTATCCGGGATTATTTTTGGTGCCAATGCCGGAGAATTACTTTATGCCGTTAGCAATGATGATTTTTACGATCTAAAAGGGCTGCTTGAAGGCTTGTTGCAACGCTTGGGAGCCGATCAGGAACTTACGTATGTACGTGCCACTGCTCCGTATTTTCATTCAGGGCGTGCAGCGGAGTTGGTGATGGATGGCAAAACGGTAGGCGAATTGGGTCAGCTTCGCAAAGAAGTGGCCACTACCTTTGATTTAGTTACTGAAGTTTTCTATTTTCAAATTGATTTTGATTATTTGCTGCAAACGGTTGAAAATCGCCTGTACGTAACGGAGTTACCTCGTTTTCCGCAAGTGGAACGGGATCTTGCGATCGTTGTGCAGCGCTCGTTGCCTGTGGCTGAGCTTCTCCAGACGGTAAAGGTCGCAGCAGGGGTGCTGCTTGAATCAGTGTCAGTATTTGATGTGTACACAGGGGATCATGTGCGTCAGGAAGAAAAGAGCGTGGCTTTGCGACTGGTTTTTCGATCCCAGGAGAGAACATTGACAGAACATGACGTATTGCACGAAGTGGAACAGGTGCTGTTACAACTAAATTCTCGCCATGGGGCAGTTCTTCGCAAATAAAGAAGGAATTTAGTGCCCAATACGCGAATAGTCACAAAGCGGGGGTGTGCCAGTCATGGATCAACAACATCGAATAAAAGTAGAAATATTCGGGCATACGTATACGCTGCGCGGTCCCTCTGAACCAGAACATTTGCAGCGCATTGCCGCTTTTGTGGATCAGAAAATGCGTGATATTTATGAAAAGAATTCCCAGCTTGACTTACAGACGCTGGCCGTGTTGACTGCGCTTAATTTAGCAGACACGTATGAAGAACTTTTGGCGGAATATGAGGCGTTGGTTGATTCATTGGAGATTCATCAAAGCCAAGATGAGTGATGATTCACCTTAATAAAATGGGGTTATTACATGGATATAGCGGATTGGGTTATTGTGGCTGTCCTTCTTTTTAGCGCGTGGGATGGCTATCGAACTGGACTGATTACACAGTTAGTGCGATTATTGGGTACGGTGTTGGCGTATATTGCTGCTTGGCAATTTCATGGGGTGTTAGTACCACCTTTGAAAAAATGGTTATTAGAAAATGTTTTAAAAAACGTTCATTCGCTTAAGGACGTTCCGATTGTGAATTTATTGTCAAGCGGGGGAACAGTAAATCAACTTGGCGCGACGATTGCAAATGTGCTTGCATTTAGTATTGTTTTTTATATTTCGTTGTTGCTGATCAGGTATTTGGGGCATCTTTTAAATTCAGTATTTCACCTACCAGGATTATCATTTTTCAATCGGATGGCAGGACTTACTGCAGGTGTTGTGGTGGCAGTGTTACTAATTGCAGTGTTAATTAATTTTGCGGCCTATATTCCCGTTCCGCAGTTGAAAGCACAAATTAATCATTCCACGCTGTCCCCGATGTTTAAGCAGCCGATTGTCGAATTGGCGAAATTAACAGGACTGAAAACGTAAATAGAGGGGGAATCGTACCCCCTCCTACTCGATTAAGCGGTTCGTCGATGTCGATCATGATCTCGCCCATTCCCGCGCATCGCGGTAGGGACGAACAAATCGATCACACCAATAATTAAGGCAGCTAAAATTGCGCCAAGCATGGTGACGCGCATGCCGGGGATGATTGCTTGTGCTAAGTAGATCACAAATGCACTGGTGAGAAAACCGATCACTCCGCGGCCATAGGGAGAAATTTCCCTGCCAAACAAAAGTTCAAAGACCCAGCCTAAACCCGCAATGATTACGGCGGCTAGGAGTGCCGTCCAGAAACCAGCGATATAAAAACCAGGTGCGATCATGCCAATAAAAAGCAATACTAAAGCGGAAACAATAAAGCGCACGATTAATCCTAACAAATGAGTCTCACCTCCAAAGGGTATGCTACGCAAATAGTCTATCCAAGTTCGGGCTTTATCATGAGGCTTGGCAGAGATGAAAGGATTGCCTGAAAGTGAACGAAAAGGTCTTCCATATCCTTGAATTTGATAAAATTCGCCAGCGTATTGTAGCGGAATGTGCCACTCCTTACGGCAGGGAACTTGCTGTTGCGATGGAGCCATTGCCAAGTTTTGAAGAAGTGAATCATGCACTGAATTTGGCGGAAGAAGGGGAGTTTTTCTATCGCATCAGCGGCAGCATCGAACTGCCGATGACTCATGATTTGCGATCAGCAGTCAACGTGGCGCAACTTGGTGCGGTGCTTGCGCCAAGCGATTTGGTGGGTTTGGCGATTACCGCTAAAAAATCACGGCAACTCTCCCGACAATTGATTAATTTGGCAAATAATTACGAACAACTGTCTATCTTGCCAAGTTATAGTGAGGCGCTTCAACTGCCACGGGAGTTTGATGATGAAATTCAAAACTGTCTCGATGACAATGCGGAGATTTTAGATCGTGCCAGCGCTGCACTTCGTGAAGTGCGCGGGGAAATGCGCGCGGTGCAGGTTCGCGTCAAACGTACGTTGGAAGAAATGCTGCGCAGTCCGTCTGTCATGCGACATTTACAGGAGACGATCGTCACCATGCGCGGTGATCGATATTGCCTAGCTGTTCGTGCGGAAAGTCAAGGTCAAGTGCGCGGGATCGTGCATGATGTTTCGGCTTCCGGGGCAACTGTATTTATCGAGCCAGAACGGGTAATGCAGTTGGGCAATAGGCTACGTCAACTAGAAAATGAAGAAAAAAAAGAAATTGAAAAAATTCTCATCCGTCTTTCTGCTTTGGTTGCTCTTCACGCCACAGCGTTCGTAACACTATTTGCCGCACTTGGTGTCATTGATTTTTCGCTTGCTAAGGCGCGTTTTGCTCATGCCTTAAGCGCTACGAAGCCGCTACTAACGATAACACCAGGTGTAAATATTCGCGCGGGTCGCCATCCTTTGCTTGATCAGACAAGTGCGGTGCCTCTTGACATCCGGCTTGGGGGAGATTTTCATCAATTAGTGATCACAGGTCCTAATACGGGAGGCAAAACAGTCGCTTTAAAGACGCTTGGGCTATTTGTACTGATGGCGTTGTCAGGGCTTTATTTGCCTGCGCATGAAGGTACTGAAATTGGATTTTTTCAAAGTGTGTATGCAGATATTGGTGATGAGCAGAGCATTGAGCAGAGCCTTTCGACTTTTTCGTCCCATATGGTTAATATCATTCAAATTCTGAAAGAGGCAGATGGGCAGTCATTGCTCTTGTTTGATGAACTTGGAGCGGGGACTGATCCAATGGAAGGTGCGGCACTCGCCATGGCCATACTGGATGATCTGCGGCAACGCAATATTCTCACGGTAGCCACTACTCACTATAGCGAACTTAAAGCGTATGCGTATACGACCCCAGATACGCTCAATGCCAGTGTGGAGTTTGATGTGGAGACACTAGCACCGACTTATCGATTATTGATGGGCATTCCAGGTCGATCTAATGCGTTTGCGATTGCGGCACGTTTGGGACTTAATGAACGACTGATCGAAGCAGCGTCAAGCAAAATTACAAGCCATGATGCACGTGTGGAAGATTTGATTAGCAAGTTACAATCGCATGTATCTGTTGCGCACAAAGAAGCGCAATCTCTCACCGCAGCGCGAGAAGGTGCGGAGCGACTCAGGGACACATTGCATCTGCAGCATGTACAAGAGGAAGCGGAACAAGTCGAAAAAAAGCGCAAGTTGCAGGAGGAAATGCGTGCCTATGTACGCAAGGTGGAGCACGAGGTAGAAACACTATTGGATCAATTGCGTGAGTATAACGCGCAGGGAAAAAAATTAAAGGATCATGAGTTAACGGATATTCGCAAACGTGTGGGGGGATGGTTGCCAGAATCTGATCTGAAAAGATCGGTAAGACAGCGGGAACGTCATCCTCTGCACACGGGAGATGAGGCGCGCGTGTTGTCACTTGGCGGTCAGACTGCTACCTTGCTTGAACAGAGCAAGAACGGTGAATGGCTGGTAGCTATTGGCGTGATGAAAATGAAAGTAGCGGAAACTGAGCTTGAACTGGTACGCAAGGCGCACAAGGTGCCAAAACCAGTCACCATGGTCACGCGTTCATCGACAGGTGTCAAACCAGAAATTGACTTGCGTGGCGTTACTGTAGATGAGGCGGTTCGCGAAGTGGATCAGTATTTGGATCAGGCGGTGATGGCCGGGTATCCACAAGTGACACTAATTCATGGTAAAGGTACTGGCGCACTTAGGCGGGGGATCATGGAATATTTGCGTGCGCATCCTCACGTAAAAGTGACACGAGGTGGAGTGGAGGGCGAAGGTGGAACTGGTGTGACCGTGGTGGAATTGAAGTGATGGGTTTTTGATAAAAGGGGGGTAATAGGCATGGCTGAACATGCATCTTGGGAAACTGTACTTCGCGAAATGCCGACGGATGTTGCCAAAGAAGTAAAGCGGCAGATGGAAGTGATCATGCGCGGTGCCGTAGAGATCATACCTGTGGAAGAGTTGTTGTTGAAGTTGCGGCGACATGTGGAAACAGGCCAGCCGTTAAAGATCAAATTAGGGCTAGATCCATCGGCACCAGACATTCATTTGGGTCATGTAGTGGTGCTGGAGAAATTGCGGCAATTTCAGGAGCTTGGGCACATTGTGCAACTGGTCATCGGCGATTTTACTGGAATGATCGGAGATCCTACAGGCAAATCGGAAACGCGCAAACAATTGACTGTGGAACAGGTGCAACAAAACGCCAAGACGTACCAGACGCAAATTTTCAAGGTGATTGACACCAAAAAGACAGAAATTCATTTTAATTCCACGTGGCTTTCGAAGCTGAATTTTTCTGAAGTGGTGCGTCTGGCTTCTACCATTACGGTTGCAAGAATGCTGGAACGAGAAGACTTTCGTAAGCGTTATGCAGAGAATACGCCAATTAGTGTGCATGAATTTTTTTATCCGCTGATGCAGGCTTATGATTCTGTAGCACTACAGACTGATGTGGAACTAGGCGGCACGGATCAAACGTTCAACTTGCTGATGGGCAGAACGTTGCAAAAAGAATTTGCATTGGAACCGCAAATTGCGCTGACCATGCCGCTGATCGAGGGGCTTGATGGGGTGCATAAAATGTCCAAGAGTTTAGGTAACTACATTGGCATCATGAATGCCCCTGGCGAGATATACGGCAAAACAATGTCCATTCCGGATCATTTGATGTCAAAATATTACCTGTTGCTAAGTGGGCTTCCACTTGCAGACGTTCACCTACTTGAGACCCAATTAGAAGAAGGGACACTGCATCCGCGTGATGCAAAAATGCGCTTGGCTTATTTGCTCACAAAGCGATTTCACGATGATGAAGCCGCAACTACTGCGCAAGAAGAGTTTGTGAGGGTATTTCAGCAACACAGCATGCCTATCGACATTCCTGTTTTTCCAGTGGACAATAAGCCAAGACCTTTATATGAACTGGTCACAGCGTCAGGGATGGCACCAAGTAATTCAGAGGCACGGCGCTTGATAACGGGCGGTGGGGTGAAAATCAACGGTGAAGCCCAAACGGATCGCGATTATGTGATCGAACCGCAACCCGATATGATTGTGCAGGTGGGCAAGCGCAAGTTTGTGCGCCTAGATGTGGGGCAATCCTGACAAGCTCTGAATAAGCTTCGCATATACTCAGGTATAATCAGGGGAGTGCGAGGCAATGACCGTGGGGTTTAAACCAAAAAATTCGCATCGTTCATATAAAAAAAGCTGGGTTGTATTGGGTTTTTTTGTTCTCTTTGGGTGGTGGTTTGGCGTAGCCGTAAACTATTTAGATCGTCAGTTGCGGCCGCAAATCATGGGGATGGCTGTTGGCGTTTCTAGGCAGATGGCATCGCAGGCGATCACTGACATGCTTTATAAGAGACTGGCTGTAAATGGTGATTTTTCAAAACTAATTGTGATTGACCACGATCCTTCTGGTCACATTGTCAGCGCTCATTTTGATCTGTCATCCGCTTTTCGGATTGAAAGTTTGACGACGACGGAAGTACAAAAGGAATTGCTCCAGCTTGAAAAAAAAGTGGTATATATTCCTGCTTTGCAGACGATGGGGAGCACGCTTTTTGCGACATTTGGCCCCTCCATCCCCATTCGCATTGTGCCGCTTGGTTCTGTGGAAAGCCATGTGATCCCAGAGGTGAAGTCAGCGGGTATCAATCAGACAGTTCATATTTTGTATCTTAATATTGTGGCGCAAGTAGGGGTGGTGGTGCCATTTGTGACACAACCCGTACTGGTTCGATCGACCATCCCTATTGCTTACATGGTACTTTTGGGATCTGTGCCTAAAGTGATCGGTAGTGGTCTTGCCGCTTATCGCGATGCGAACAATTCAGGGTAGGAGAGAAAAACAATGCTTGGTTATCTAGGGCCGCGGGGTACATATACGGAAACGGCTGCTCGCTTTTTTGTGGATAAAATTCAATCAGATAACGATTTGGAGATTATACCTATTTCATCAATTACTCGTGTTTTGGATGATGTGGAGGCAAGGCGAGTGAAGGTGGGGGTAGTGCCCTTGGAAAACTCGTTGGAGGGGTCTGTGTTAGTGACACTAGACAGGCTGGCATCCTCTCCGCTTACTATCTGCGGGGAAGTCGTACTTCCCATTCGCCATATGGTGTTTGGGTTATCAGGCACAGTGCCGGAAAAAGTGGAACGAGTTTACTCGCATCCGCAGGCACTCGCACAGTGTCGCAATACCTTATATCAGCAATTTCCTCATGCTGAACACGTGAATTTCGATAGTACTGCCGGCGCAGTGCAGTTTATTGCAAAGGGGAATAATTCAGCGTTTGTCGCAATAGGAAGTCTTGAATCTGGTCAGCAATTGAATCTTGAGGTGCTCGTATCTGATGCGCAGGATACGCTTGGCAACGAGACTAGATTTGCCTTGGTGAGTCATTTTGATGATGTTGTCGCCTTGCGTCACGCAGCAGTGGCATCTTTCGAAAACATTGCCGAGAAAACCTCGATTCTCCTAGCATTAGGTGATGATCATCCGGGTGCGCTGTATGAGGTATTGCGCGTGTTCGCTGACCACGATGTCAACTTGAGCAAGCTAGAATCACGACCTACTCGCAAGGGGTTGGGGAGTTATCATTTTTATATTGATGTGGTCGGCGATCCGCAAGATCCCCGTGTGCAAGTGGCACTCGATCGGGTACAGGCCATTCAGGGTTTTTCTATGAAAAATATCGGATCTTATCCCTGTTTCATCCTTGGTTAAGGTGATAATTTGACAAAATTAGTCGAAACCCCTATAATATCCTCACAACTATGTTTACTAATGAGAACTTCTTGTCCTTTCTTTGCGTCATCTCACCCCCACACGCAAAGCGAGGAAAAGGAAGTTCTTTTTAGTTTGTATTTCCCCGCCCAATTTTCCCGTATGCTCTGTCAAATTGCCTATTAGCGCATATATTGCTAAAGACATTTGACCGGGGAGGTCGATCTAGCTTGCAACAATATTATGTAAAAAGCGGCGATACGATGTGGAAAATCGCTAACCGTCTGGGCATTCCACTTTCATCTCTGATTGCAGCAAATCCACAAATAGTGGATCCCAATGTATTAAATATTGGCGACATTCTTTATTTGCCGACTAGTCATCAGGTGGGCGCACCCATGATGGGGACTACCGCTGGGGGGTACGCTGGCCCTACTTGGCAGTATACAGTGAAAAAAGGAGACTCTTTGTGGAAAATCGCACAACACGCAGGAGTTCCCCTTGCTAGTTTGATTGCTGCCAATCCGCAAATTAGTGATCCCAACAAGATTATGCCAGGGCAAGTGATCAATGTGCCTGGTGGGCATCATGGCAAAGCGCCGTCGCAAAAATCACACATGGCACCATCCAAGTCGTATCAAGTGCCATCGCAAGCATTCCCGCCATTACAGCAACATCCATCTGCGGCACTGCCACCGTCATTTCAAGTGAACATTGCACCGCCTACGCAAATCAACGCTGATCTGAATATTAATCAGATTAATCCGCCTAATTATTATGGGTCGAAGTCAATGCCTCAGCCCATGCCTCAACCGTTGCACCATGGGCATCCGCCATCTGTGGCAAAACTTTATGTCCAAGAAGAGACCGCTCAATTTGTCAAAAAGAAAAGACCGCCTGGTTATGTCACCTTTTGTTATGACCCCACATTACCTCCTGGTGTGATCATTCAGGGGCCGCCTCTTGGCGATGTCACCAATCCTTTTATCCCTCCCTCACATACCGGGGGATACAAACCTTTTTATGAATACGGTACGGAAAGCGCATCAGGGTGGAAAATGGAATCGAAGTGGTTTAAAGAATCGTCAAGCTAAACTTCTTTCAGGCGGTAGGTGGGGGCGGATTTTTGCCTAACACCTATCGCATAATCTGTACGTTGAGG
>JAJZCJ010000093.1 GCA_021846145.1 Bacillota bacterium | reverse complement strand
CGCTTGTCGCAGTGGTAGTAGTGTTGGCTCTAACTGCAATGGGCACTCAAATAGGCAATTTATTTACCAATATCACCAAATCTTTATAATCAATAAATTTGAAAATCGGCAAGGGGTGGGTTACGCAACCTGCCCTTTTTTGCCAAAAGGTGATTACCATGCGGATATGGCGCGATGAACGCGGTCAATCACTTGTCGAATTTGCTTTGGTGTTGCCTGTACTGCTTTTAATACTGGTGGGAATATTCAATTTTGGAGTGCTTTTTTACAGTGACATCGTGATCAATGAAGCAGCGCGAGATGCTGCGAGATATGCGAGTATTGGCGTTGCGCAAACAGAAATTTTACAGGTGATTGGGCAGGATTGCCAAACGCTCGATGTTTCGCAAGTGAAAACAAGTATTAGTCAGCCCTATCCGCAAAGTTCGGGAATGCCGGTTACCATCACGATTACGTACCCTGTATCGATCATGTTGCCGCTCAGTCTGTTTTTGCCAAGTACAATACAACTGCAAGCGGTAATGACTATGAGGGTGGAATAGACATGTTTCACTGGATGAAGAAAATGATCACAGGAGACAGTGGTAACGTTGCGGTGATTGTCACGTTGGCGATGGTGGGCATGTTAGGTGCCACGGCGTTAGTGACAGATGTGGGTAGCGCTTACATGGCAAAGGATAAATTATTGAATGCCCTCGATGCGGGGGCGCTGGCGGGTGTGGAGAACATATTTCAAGGTCAATCAGCAGCCACTGCGGCAGCCGTTTCTTTTGTCAACAACAATGGAGAAAGCGTCGATCAGGTAGTGGTGAACACGACGGCAGATACTGTGGATCTATATCGGACGATTCGCATTCCGTTGGCGTTCGCAAAAGTGTTGGGGTTTAGTAACGTCACTTATCAAGCGCATGTACAGGCAACAGCAGGGACACTTGTGTCAGGAACCGGTTTTGTACCACTTGGCGTTCAGGAACAAACGTTTACTTATGGCCAAGAGTACACATTGTCTGCAAGCGCTGGCGAAGGTGTGGATGGCAATTATGGTTATTTAGCGCTAGGTGGCAATGGCGCTTGTGTATTTGGACAAAATTTGATGTACGGTTACAGCGGGGTATTGCATGTAGGAGACCAAGTAGACACAGAGCCAGGCGTGATGGAGGGGCCAGTTGCAAACGCCATTAATTACAGGCTCCAGTCCTCAGGCTCCTGTTCATTTGCAACTGCAACAGAAAATTGTCCACGTGTCATGCTGTTGCCGATCATCAGTTCTGGAGCAGAGAACGGTCGTTCGTTAGTTACGATTGTTGGATTTGCCGCATTTTACCTAGATGGATTGCAGGGAAGTGGCGGACATCAAGAGATTGTCGGTAGGTTCATGCAAATGGTGGTTCCAGGCACGGTGGGGCAGGGTATGAATTTTGGACTATATGGCGTGAAATTAACGCAGTAGAGAGGCTAAAGTCATGAAAAAAATGCGCGTGACAACATTGCTGATCCTTCTCTCTATCGGTTTTGCAGTGCTTGCGGCTGTAGCCGCAGAATCCGCTTTACAAAGGCAAATAGCCACCATACGGGCACAGGAAAAAGATGCTGCGGTGGCGGTTGCCAAAGTGGTCATACCTGCGCACGTCACCATTACTGCAAGTATGCTTCAACTGATTTCCATTCCTGCAGGCGGAGTGAGCCCAGGTACATTTTCTCAGCTGAAGCCGATCATTGGGGAGATGGCGACACAGCCAATCTATCCTGGTGAGCAGATTATTCCAAATTTATTGACTGATCGCTTAACATCGGCTGATTTTGCTGATCGCATTCCTAATGGCCTTGTAGCCATCGGTGTGCTGTATAATCCCGTGTATACAGTGGGTGGGAATATCCAGGCGGGTGATCATGTAGCGGTACTTTCCATCTTAAATAAAGGATTTAATAAAACGACACTTGATGCTTCGCAAATTATTGCGAAAAATGTGCTCGTTATGTCTGTTCCTGCAATGCCAGCCTCTTCTACTGCCAACAACCAAACTTCTGGGCAGGCGATCAATCTTGCCGTTACACCAGAAGAAGCTAATCAGATTGCTTTTACCGCCGTTTATGGACAGCTTTACTTTGTACTTGAACCAAGCGGAGGACTATTAAAGCAAATCCCGCCCACGGTTACGGATAAGACCATTGAATGAGGTGAGCGCGGTGATCCGCCTCGTGTTGGGTATTATGCCTGAGCAATACACTCAAGCTGTCACATCTGCATCGGACATTGAACTGATGGGAACCGTTCACAATGATAACATGGCGGACGCTGTGCGAGCCTATAAGCCGGAAATGGTGTTGATGTCCGTGGATGGTGATGTAGAAATTGAAATCGCACGTCGCATCGTGGATGATAACCCTGAAATTTCCGTGATTATTATCACTGCCAATCAATCTCCTGAGCTATTAAAGCAAGCCATGCGTGCGGGGATCAAAGACAGTCTGGAAGCCACATGCACAGCGCTGGAGGTACTTGCCTCCATTCGTCTCGTATATGAACGATCGGAGAACCAGTTGCGCAAAACCCAGTCGACGATATTGATGGATCAACTTCATCATCAATCCAGGGTTATTGTTTTGGTCAGCGCTAAAGGTGGTGTGGGTAAAACCACCACGACCGTCAACGTTGGGGTAGCGATGGCGAATGCAGGGAAAAAAGTGGTCATTGTCGATATGGATCTTGCCTTTGGCGATGTCAATTTACGACTGGGGTTGTCAGATAGTCCCCGCAACATCTATTCGTTGATGCTTGAAGGTGAGCGCTATCAAGAAGTGTTTGCGAGTTATTTGAATAAGCACGAATCTGGAGTGTACGTGCTCTCGGCACCACTTTCTGTGGAAGAAGGGGAGTATGTGACTGCATCCTATGTGCAGGGCCTGATTCGCACATTAAAAAAAGATTTTGATTACGTGTTGGTCGATACATCGCCTGTCATGAATGATGATTTTTTAACAGTGTGGGAAGCAGCGGATCAAGTGTTGATGATCAGTGTGGCTGATTTGGCAAGCGTCAAAAATAATCGTCGCATGTTAAACATATTGCAGACGTTGGGTTATGCGCTAGATAAGGTGAAGCATGTGTCAGTAAAAAAAGGAACGTTAAGTGAACGTCACGCTACTGATGTATTGGAAAGTGAATTTTATGCAACGATTGCATTTGACGGGTTAGCAGTAGGTGCAGCGGCAGACTTGGGGATTCCAGTGGTGACCCATAACCGATATTCTAAGGCTGCTAGGGATTTTCAACGACTTGGCGAAAAATTACTAGCTGAAGAAAATCGAAGCACAAAGTCGAAGCTGTATTCTCGGGTGAAATTGTGGCGTACAAGGGCAAGGAGGCGAGTATAAATGTCTCTTGCACAGCGAATGGAAAATAAGCGCCAACTCCTTAATGGGCAGGCGCAGCAGATGGGAGAAGTGAAAGACGACACAGCATCTGTTTTTGCGCCGCAATTAGAATCCGCTCAATTAAACGACTTAAAAACAAAAGTTCACGTCAAACTAGTGGATGATCTGTTACAGACAGAAGAAGCAGTGGATATCAATTTGCTGTTGGATAAATTTTTGGAATCCGAAAATGTCATTTTGACCAAATCTGAACGTGCGACCCTGCTCCAAGAACTTCACTCAGAAATGCACGGGTACGGACCACTTGATGCGCTTTTGGCAGATAACGCCGTGAGTGAAATCATGGTGATCGCGTTTGATCAGGTATTTATTGAAAAAAATCGCAGGTTAGTGAAGACAGGATTGCAATTTAAAGATGATGAGCATGTGATGCGCATCATTGAAAAAATTGTTAGTCCCCTTGGTCGCCGAATTGATGAGTCTACTCCATTTGTAGATGCGCGGCTTCCAGATGGATCGCGCGTCCATGCGATTATTCCTCCGCTCGCATTAAAAGGGCCGTGTTTGACGATTCGGAAATTCGCGAAGGATCCTTTTCAAATTGGCGATTTGATTAATTTTGGGACGCTTACACTAGTGATGGCACAATTTCTTCAAGCGGCAGTCACGGCCCGTCTTAATGTGATGATTTCGGGTGGTACTGGTTCTGGAAAGACGACATTATTAAATATTCTCTCAAATTTTATCGGATCAGAAGAGCGCATTATTACCATTGAAGACGCAGCAGAGTTGCAGTTGCGTCAGGAGCACTTGGTAAGCCTTGAAACTCGTCCTCCCAACATGGAGGGTAAGGGAGCAATTACGATCCGAGATCTAGTGAGGAATGCGCTACGTATGCGGCCTGATCGCATTGTGGTGGGTGAGGTGCGTGGTGGCGAGGCGTTGGATATGCTGCAAGCAATGAATACAGGCCATGATGGTTCGCTTACGACGGGTCATGCCAACACCCCAAGAGATATTTTAAGACGGTTAGAAACAATGGTCATGATGGCAGGAATGGAATTGCCCAGCAGAGCCATTCGAGAGCAAATATCCTCGGCGCTTGATTTGATTATTCAACAAGCGAGAATGGCAGATGGTGTACGGCGAGTGACGCATGTTACTGAAGTGTTGGGAATGGAAGGGGAGCAGATCACACTTCAGGACATTTTTGTGTTCGAACAAACAGGGCGGGCACCCGATGGCACGATCCAAGGTGTATATAAGGCGACGGGAATTGTTCCGCGGTCGTTGGAACGCATAGATGCGGCAGGAATTCCTGTCTCTCATCAATGGTTTAGAACAGACGCCATGCTTGGCAGGTGATGACAATGACTTTTCTGTTGGTATTATTCGCAGTTTTCTTATTTAATTATGCCATTCTCAAACAATGGTTTCATGCTAAATTGCGATTGGAACAAAGGGTGCTGGAGATACGCGAGAAGCACATGCTCCAGACAGCGGGTGTGATACCTGATGCTACTGAGATTGTTACACGAAAATTGAAAAAATCACACATGAATATTGTAAAAATGATGGAACGTGAACTTGATCAGGTGGGCATTCAATTCACCAAGCAGGAGTGGACTGTGATCTTGATCATCATCATCTCGCTGATGATCGTGGTCTTTTTGATCAAGCAAAGTATTGTTGGTCCGATTGTACTCCTTCTGATGTTGATGGGGATGTATAAGTTGTTCATTAATTTTCACAAGGCAAAACGGATGAAGAATTTTGAAGCAGGGCTTGGCGATATGTTATCGTCGGCTACCGGTGCACTAAAAGCAGGCTATTCATTGTTTCAGGCAATGGACACTGTTTCAAAGGAAACAAAAGGGCAAATCAGTGATGAATTTAGCAAGATCTTAAAGGAGATCTCATTAGGAGTCGCCGTGGAAGAAGCTTTGATGCACGCGCAGGAACGAATTCAATCTCGTGATTTCGAGCTCATTGTGAATGCGATATTGATTCAGCGACAGGTAGGCGGTAATTTGGCAGAGGTGTTAGATATAGTGGCGGATACCATTCGCGAGCGGTTGCGCATGAAAGGAGAGATTCGCGCACTAACTGCCCAAGGTAGAATGTCGATGTGGATTTTTATCTTGATGGCACCAATTATTGGCGTGATGATGTATTTTTTCAATTCTTCTTATATCAGTTATTTATGGAGTTCAAAAGTGGGATGGGTATTATTAATGATTGCATTTGTGGGGCAACTCATTGGAGGACTCATCATCAGACGGATTGTGCATTTTGATATTTGAGTAAAGGAGATGTGAGCAAATGCTTGTATTTCTTAACGTGTTTATTGCAGTTTTCTTGCTTTCAGCAGGGGTGCTTTCGCTTCGTTGGAAATTTGCTATTCAATTGGAACAGCGCGTGAAAAAAATGATTACCAATGGAAGATCAGCACCCTCATATGGAACTTTTGCACCAATCATGAAGATGCTGATTAATCGCATCAGTGAAAGTGCGATGCGGTATTCATCGGTTAGTTTAATTAAGCGGACAGAGCAACAGATTCATGCGATGGGGTTGCGCGGAAAGAGTGTGTTGAAAAAATGGGTGGCCATTAAATTATCGTGGGCGATGGTCACGGGAATTGTGATCACCATAACGATCGTACTGATGCATAATCCGATGGCCGTTTTGTTTGCTGTATTTATCATCATTTTGTCATTGTTGTTCTTTCGCCTCATGCTTAATCAGCGCATCCGTCATTTTCAGCAAGCTATTCGAAAGCAATTGCCTAGTCTACTTGACATGTTGACGATCAGCGTGGAGGCAGGATTGGGTTTTGATCAAGCGTTGGAAAGAAATTCGCGTCATGTGTCGACAGAACTTAGTAGAGAAATAAATCACATTATGGCAGAAATGAATTTAGGCAAGAGTAGACGTGAGGCATTGCGAGACGCTGGACTTCGAGTAGGGGTTGAAGAATTCTCTGGTTTTCTGAATGCTGTCATTCAGGCGGATCGATTGGGAATGGGCTTGGCCAATGTGCTTCGCGTTCAAGCAAGTGAGACAAGACGGAAACTGAGTGAAAAAGTAAAGGAACAGGCGATGAAAGCGCCGATTAAAATTTTATTTCCATTAGTTTTATTTATATTCCCTTCTTTATTTATTATCATTCTGGGGCCTGCAGTGATCAGGATAATTTCTATATTTATTAAATAGTATGGGGGCTCAGTGATATGAAACTTTATGTAGATCAGCAATTGTTGATTAACGACGTGGATGTGGCAAATTCTTATTTTAAGCGTTTGCGAGGGATGATCAGGCGACCAATATCGGCGTTATACATTCCTCGTTGTAATTCTATCCATACGTTTTTTATGCATAAACCTATTGATGTATTATTTCTGAACAAGCAACTAAAAATTCTTTACATTGCTAGAAATGTAGATCCAAGAAAGATACGCACTTATAAAAAGGCAGCGCATGTTCTTGAACTGGACGTCAACCTAGTCGATCAGCTAGGCCTATATGAAGGACAACAAGTAAGCATAATGGCATAACACACGGGTAGTCATTGCCCGTGTGTTTGCAATAGAAGATGATCTTAAACGCTTATTCTTGCGTAGCCGCTAAACAACGTTCGCATTCTTGAAGATGCCACTCGTGAGGCTTGAGTTCCTTGCCGCATACAACACAAATGTGTTTATCTTGATTCGTACTATTTTGAGCGTCATTTGTCATCTGCACTGTAGCTCCCTCCCTTTTATTATATTGTGATATAACAAAGGGGAAAACGCAATAGCTGTTTCGTACAATAGGGCGTAAATATTTTGACTTTTATGTAAACAATACATTGTCCGTTCAGTTTCGGGTGAAATTCAGATAAACAAACTTTCGTTTTGGGGGCCAATAATACGTTTTTTACCATGTTTTTTTCCAAGATACAAACGTTCATCCGCTAAACGATACGCCTCTTGAAAATTTTTCGCTTCTAAAGGTAGGATGACTGCCCCCATCGTTAAACTGAGGGATCGCTGTCGCAACGGGCTTTCCGTAATCATGAGTTGCAATTTTCTAGCGAGTATGTCATTCCATTCCGCATCATGCAGTACTAACACAAATTCATCGCCGCCTAGTCTAGCAATCCAGTCTCCCACTCGAATATTTTGTTTGAAGTATTGTGCGACCATTTTTAATGCAAAGTCACCTTGTTGATGACCAAAGGAATCGTTCAAATTTTTAAATCCGTCTAAGTCAAATAATAAGAACACAGAGGGGACAGGTCTTCTTGCGACAAAATATGACTCCATATGGGTTTCGAGTCCGCGGCGATTGGAGATGAGGGTGAGTGGATCCTGCTCGTTTTGGTTTTTTAGTAATTCTCGTTGTGTCACTACCTGTAGTGCCAAACGGAAAAATTCCATGAGCGAGAGAACAATCGGGCGTAATACCGCGTCAGGCTGAATGTAGTAAAGATAAATCACACTATGCCGTCGCTGATCAAGGTAGATATCATAGCGAAATTCGGACACTAAGTGAATCGAATGAATACCTTCTTCATTTTTGAGGCGATCACTATTTTGTATAAAACGATAATGTTCTTGGTCGATATCCAGTGATTCTTTGGCATCTTCTTCAATGTGTCGTAAGAAGGAATCGACGTTAATGCCATCAAGACCAAACCAGTCTTGGACGCGCCACGATTCTCCTTCAGGTATGATGTAAACGCCCGCATGAATGCCTAGAAGTTGAATTGCCATGTCGCGAAATTGTGTCCAAACACTTTGAATTTTATCAATAAACAATAAGATATCTGACATTCGTTGAATCCAGCGTAGGATATCATTTTCTGATTTCATTCTCAGAAGTTCCGACTTATGCTCGGTAATATCGGATTCAATGGCGATGTAATGTATCAGTTGTCCGTTGTCTGAAAAAACCGGTTGGATATCAGCCGAAACCCAGTATGCTTCACCTGATTTTTTGTAGTTGAGAAGATCAATTGTAAACCCTTCGTTGACGTCTAACTTAGTATGCATATAATTTATAACTTCTGTATCTTTATCAGGCCCCTTTAATAATTCGCCTGGTTTGTGACCAATGACCTCATCAAATCGATAGCCTGTTGTAGTGATAAATGCTTGGTTGACCCATGCGATGTGATGTTGAGGATCAGTAATGACGACCATATTATCTGTATTTTCTGCCACAGTAGCCAATCGTTGTATTTGATTTTGCACATGTTTATATTTGCTGATGTCACGAATAATCATGACAAAGTCAGTCGTGTTGATCTCGTTAATTGTATGGGCGGTTCCTACGATCTCCGTCCAAATGTACGTGCCATTCGTATGTAGCATTCGCAGTTGTGTGGACTGCTCCCCCATTTGCAAAACGTTGTGTCTCCAAGTTGCGTAAAGAGGCTGGTCATTCGGGTGGATATAATTATAAAGATGTAAATCTAAGATGCGATTAGGATCATAACCAAAGGTGCGAGTAACTGATGGACTAGCAAAATAAATTTGGTCATCTTTATTCACTTGGATAATAACGTCTAGCATATAGTTAAGAACCAGATCCAGCAATGTTTGATCTTTTTTTGCGGCTAACCTAGATTTGATAAGATGAGATGTCATTTTTAGATGATGAGCCCATATCTCAAGTGTATGAACTGTCTCACTATCTAGTTGTTCAGGGGAATGTGCATAAATGGTTAGCACACCCCAAGGTGCTTCTTGTGGATAGAATAACGGAATGGAGATAATCGCGTGAAAGTGATTATCGAAAGCTAGTTTTCGCCAAGGAGAAAAATCTGGATTGGTAATCAGATCCCGCCATACAACTGTCTCTCCTGATCGAATGGCGATCCCGGAAGGGCCTTTACCTAACAAACTTTCATCCCAGTGGATCGTGGTATGCGATAAAAACCCATCATCGTCACCATAGGAAGCAAGTGGAACAATCCGATAATCGTCTGATTTTATGCCAACCCATGCCATTTTGAACTTTCCCGCGATGATTAGTTGACGACAACTCTGAGTCCACAATTCACCTTCTGTATGGACATTGTTGAGAATAAACGTAAGTGATTCTCTTAAATAGTGGGAATCAGTAGAATCGTGATCAACTGTCATGCACAGGAACCCCCAATAATGACGAAAAATCAAACGCTATTATACATAGCAGTATAATTGTAGCACTTAAGGTGAAAGAAATGTAAATTTTAAAGTTACAAGTTTGTAATAAATTCGTCAGGAAAAGACATTGGGGAGATTGTTGGGAGACTGAAAGATTTGGAAGAAAAAAATAGCAGAGGCAATCGCCCTCTGCTATTCGTTTATGATGTGTGAGCGTACCAGTTTGTAAGTCCACCGCGTAATGATAGCGCTTGAAATCCACGGTCGCTTAACATTTGGCATGCTTCTTTACTGCGATTTCCGCTGCGGCATACCAGTACCACAGGTCGATAAGGATCTAACTCATAGGTGCGATAAGGCAAGGTGCCTAGAGGGATAAGCTGTGATCCTTCCAAATGGCCGTCCCTGTATTCGTCAATCTCACGAACGTCAACTAATTGAATTTTTTGTCGCGAAAAAAGAAATTGGTTCAATTCGATCGTCGAAATTTCTTTACATTCCACGAAGATCCCTCCTTCATTTTTAATACCCACTATGGTATTTTAATCGGAATATTTGTTTTGATCAAGCTAGCAGTTGATGCTTTGCACGGTGAGAAGCTTGAAAATTCCACACAACTTGTTTATGGTCAAGATAGTATTTGCTTAAGGAGTCGGAAAGGGGTAGATGAAATGGGGAAAAAGGGATCTGAAAAAAAGCACAAAACGATCGTCGATCAAAAAGCGTCAGAGAAGTTGATCGCAACGAATTATCAAGATAACCTGTATCATCTCCAAGTGGAACTTGTGAAGTTACAAAAGCACCTGATTGCGAATGCAGAAAGAATTCTGATCTTATTTGAGGGACGGGATGCCGCCGGTAAAGACGGCACCATTAAGCATTTTACAGAGCATCTGAGTCCGCGGGAAACTCGTGTGGTGGCGCTTGGTACGCCTTCTGACAAGGAAAAAGCAAGTTGGTATTTTCAACGTTATGTTCCACATATGCCTTCCGATCATGAAATGGTGTTGTTTAATCGCAGTTGGTACAACCGTGCTGGAGTAGAAAAAGTGATGGGCTTTTGTACCAACGAGGAATATGAAGAATTTATGGAGACGGTGCCACTGTTTGAGCAATTGCTGGTGCGTTCAGGGACAAAAATTTTCAAGTATTATTTGGACATTACTAAAAATGAACAAAAACACCGCTTACAAGCGCGAGGTTCTGATCCTTTAAAACAATGGAAGATCAGCCCCGTTGACGAACGAAGTGTTAAATTATGGGATGACTACAGCGTGGCTAGGGATCAAATGTTTGCGAGAACTCATACTGCATTTGCGCCATGGTATGTGGTTCGTGCAGATGATAAACATCTGGCACGCATTAGCTTGATAAAGG
>JAJZCJ010000092.1 GCA_021846145.1 Bacillota bacterium | reverse complement strand
ATATTAGCAATGAATTTTTCATTTTCATCATTTGACTCTTTGGTTGTCTTTACCGCTTGGTAAAAATCATACAACATACTAATAAAAGTACCGTAATTCTCAGTGTTAATTTTCGGAATACCGCATCGAGAACATCGTTCCATTTGCACCCTCCTGCTTAACACAAAATAATTATGGAATTACATTAATTATAATAAACAACTAAATAAACCTACTTGCTTTTTATACTAACAAACAACGGCAATTATAATTGTGACAAAATTATGAACATTTTAAAAATGTCATAAAAATGTTGACTATGAGTTGATGACGGCATTCTTCAGATTGTCAAAGTAAACGAAAACGCCGATAGACTTGTTGTCTATCGGCGTTTTCGTCATTGCTTACACACCGTCCGAAAAATTTCGTTGCCAGTGCTTATCTCCTTTGTGCTCAATATCTTCCTCTGTTCGTTCCAACACCGATATCATCATTTCCTTCACCATGTTCATGTGTTCGTGGAAACGTTTTTCCTCTTCCCCATTGGGACGAATTCCTGCCAGCGCATTAGCAGCCACCAGCATGCGGTGCTCGTCTTCTACTTTTTCTAGTGCCACCAATGCATGCTCTACGTATTTTGCTAATTCACGGTGTTCATCCTTTAATTGGTGTTTCAATTCTTCTAACCTTTTAATAAACACATTTGCACCCCCAATCAAATTTAACGCCCATGATGCTGACGATAAGAACGCTTAGCAGATGCCAAAACATTTCCAGTTACCCAAATGCCTACCAATAAAATGGGGAGCCCGTAGAGTAAGTGTAGCGGTTGCTTCCCTACGATGCCCTCATACACCAGTCCCATGCCAAAAATACCAGTGGCCAACGCCAACAGCCAAATAATCCACAGCATGACGCCCTTAGTCATGATATCCCCCCATACGCTATGCGTTGCGCTTATACCAGTCACGCCAAATGACTTTATACAATGGAAGTATTCGCGGCAAACGATTTAATCCCGGAATCCATGGCACCAGTATGAGCAAGAAAAAGAGCAAACCTACCGTATAGGCGGCCATTTCATCACCTGCAGAAGAAGTGGACCACGGCGGAATCTGATAAAAAAACGTGTAGGGAGTTAACCACCACGGGCCAGGATCGGCCACTTCGTCATGGTTGATGCCCCACTGCCCACCAAGCATATCTCTTGTTTTGGCAATTTGCGTAAGCGGAGCCCCTTGCAAGAAGAGCAAATCATTTTGCACGTTCCAGCGATACACTCCTTGGTTAGTTTCCCGATCCAACGCACCTGATAAAAGCCCTGATTGGGCCATCTGTAATTCATCTTTCATCATCAATGCCACAGGCCCGTAAGCCCCAAACGGAATCATCACTTGGCCGTTCGTCACAGTGGCCTTTGTTAAGGCTTGGTTATAATGCGAATCCCAAGTCTGTTGACGTGCGAAAGATGCGGAATCATAAGCATGCAACGCCCGCTGCAGGCCCCCATTGCCAGAAGCGGTCGCCAGCATTTGCAACGGCGTCATGACATCAGCCAGATAAGGAATCACTTGATAGGGGGTGCCCCACCAAGCCTCCGGATTCAGCACACCAATCGCTTGGGCGGCAGTGATATTGCCCTGCCAACCATGGTTATAAGGTGGCCCGTAGGTAGCCATGGCGCTTTGACCGTCAAGATCATTGAGCGCTGTTTGCTCCATCAGTATTGGATTGCTCCTCGCAATCTGCTGATTCGTGATGGCTGGACTATAAGGCGCTTGCCACACTAGCGAGACGACCACGATCAAGATAACTACAATGATTAAACTCACGGTGCCTTCTTTGATCAAATCAAAGTCCTTCTGTGGAAAAGATTGAGGGTCTCTATATGCCACTTTCATCAGTGCCACCCCCTTTTGCATGATTGTTTTTTTCTTGGTAAGGAGGTACCACGCCCAGCCTACGCACTTGTAGCAAGTGCCATCCCACCAGCATGAGCAGAATCATTGGCAACACTGCGATATGAAGCCCATACACTTGCCCGTTATTCAGAATGTTTAAAAACCCGTCCAACCCCGCTCCGTTGAAAGCGTCTTTTGCCTGAACTTGGTTCCATTGCGAAAAAAAATCACCCCTTGACAAGTAGCCGGTAAAGGCGGTTATCACTGAGAGCCCAAAAGACAATACCCCCAACACCCAAGTCAAGGCACGTCCCTCGCGCCATGAACCCATAAAAAACTGCCCAACCAGATGCATGGTCATGAAAAAAAAGAAAGCCTGCACTCCCCAAAAATGAATGTTTCTAAAAAAGAAACCTAACTGGGACGTCTGGTACCATACCGCCCCTTTCGATGCCATGACAATTCCCGAAACCACCACCACCAAGAGCGCACTCAACGTAAATACCCCAAAACTGTATACCAGTGAGGAGACATACACAGGTTGCTCAGATGGCAACAAATTGTCCCAAGTCCACTGTTCAGACAACTTTTTGCGCACAGCAGTCGTCCAATTCATCGCTTACCTCCCTCGTGATGATGCGGATACCTTGCCACCACGAATCCAATAAAGACGACAAGCCATAGCACCCCTGCATAATAATTGGGCCATGCATTTGCCGTATTGATCATGTCAACCACCACTCCTTCGCAGAACCAATCTTCTTTCATGATTAACCCGCCACTCAATCATATGACTAATCAAGACTACAATACCAGTCCTTTTAGACTATGTTCGTAAAATCGTTAAATGTGATAAAAAAATAATATCATATATAATCCATCTGTTAGGGGGTAAAGTGAACTACGATCACGCTACCACTAGCCACCTTTGTAAATGACGGAGTCCCTTGACCGCTTGCATACCCATCTCCGATTGCATGAATCTGCAAACCGAGCACGCGAGCCTCATCAATCACCACTTTCAAGGATAACCCGATAAAATCAGGTGTGACCACCGTGCCGTGGGGATCGAAATTTTTTGTAGTCAAAAGCGAGACCGGGATAGAAGGAGTCACCAGATGACCTGCGGCGGGCCATTGCCATAATACACGTCCATTAGGACTCGAAGTGTGCACACGGAGATGATCCCGTATCAAAATGGTGGTGGCACTGGCTAGCGATTGATCGGTGAGATTTGGCATCGCAATATACTGTTGTTGAGTGGATGAAGGAGCGACAAATTGGTAGAGAGAATTCCATACGTACGGGTCTGGGAAATATTCGTTGGGCAGCGTCCCGGTTTTGGTGTGTGGCTTCACCTGAAGGTATGCAAGTGCCCGCTTGAGCACATAACGAGCCGCAGGGGAAGCGACGCTGTTGCCGTACTGGAGAGTGTTGTGGGGTTCATTGACGGTCACATAGATGGCCAGTTGCGGGTGATAGGCAGGCGCAAACGCGATGAAAGAGAGGTTGTACATGTGGCGCAAATAGCCGCCGCCGTTAGGATTCGGAATCTGCGCCGTCCCCGTCTTGCCGGCAATATTGTACCCTGGAATGTAAGAGTTCACCTCGTAGGGGTTGTCTGCGACATCTTGCACCATCAATTTCGTAACCTGATGCATGATGGAGGGAGAAGCCACCTGCCGAACTACTTTCACATGGTGATCAAAAAGTACCTTGCCCGCTGGCGTGATGATTTTTTGCACGAGGTACGGTTGCAGCAACTTCCCGCCATTAGCCACCGCGCCCACTTCTGCAATTTGTTGAATGGGCGTCACGGCGAGGCCTTGACCAAAGGTCATAGTGGCAAAATCAACAGGATTTAGATTTTTTTCCGGAAACAAAATGGAAGACGCTTCGCCCGGCAGATCAATACCGGTCGGGCGATCCATCCCGTACAAATGAATGTAGTGATAAAGATTGTGTACCCCCTCCGCTTGTCCAATGTGAATAAACCCAGTGTTGCTGGAATAAATCATGGCCATGCGATAGCTGATTCTGCCCCATCCCCACAAGTTCCAGTCGCGAATGGGCACCCCATTTACATAGTCTACACCCGACATATAAGTATGCTGGAGGGTAATCGAATGCGTAGCGAGCGCCCCTGTTAACGTCACGATCTTAAAAGTACTGCCAGGCTCGAAGGGATCGGAGATCGCCCAGTTCGTGTTGAGCGTGGGGGCAGGGTAATTCCAGTATGTGTTCGGATTAAAATGAGGCAACGCTGCCATCGCCAAAATACCCCCGGTATTGGGATTAGACACGATTATCGCTGCGTGCGCGGGCGTAAACCGTTGCTCGATAGTTTTTAGCGCCTGCTCCGCATACTGTTGAATCACCGGATTGAGGGTTAATACCACATTGTCCCCATTTTGGGCAGGGATTGATTTTTGCTGATAATAAGGAATCGGATACCCAAAAAGATCTTTTGTAAATGACTTCATACCCGCCTTGCCAGCTAGATAATGGTTGTATTCCAATTCAATACCGGCCGCGCCCGTTTGGGTTTGATCCACAAAGCCAATGACATGAGACGCGAACGCCCCATCCGGGTACACACGAGCGTAAATTCGATACGGATTAATTGCTTGACTAAGACCGTATTTGGAAAATAGCTGCAAAATAGCTTGTTCTGTTTGCCAATTCACATGTACCATATAGGGAAAAAGCCGCAGCCAAGGTACATTAGTACGCCATAACTGCTGATTAATATTTGCCAAGGAACCGTGGGTAATGTTGGCCAATGCACGCGCCAACTTCTCTACTTTCGGCCTTCCCAAGGCCTGAATGGCTGGCAAGTTGATATCCATGTCATACTTCGGCACAGAAAAAGCCAAACGATCCCCTAAGGCGTCATAAATAGTCCCACGCACCGGCGCAATGGTAGACAACGCCTGCCAATCTTCTTTTTCCATGGAGACAATAAAGCGATCATGGATTTGCACATAGGTGATACGACCCAGCACAGTTAACAACCCGGCGATAAATAAACTCTGCAACATCAACGTGCGAAATTTATGACGCATCAAGCAAATAGACTCCTCTACACAGCATGTCATGGCCGCGTTCAAGTTTATTGGTTAACTATATACAAATTATTATCAAATTGAAAACAATAAAAATTGACTGTTGTGATACAGTATAATATTATAAATTTAAAATTTTTTATTGTATCGTGTTGCATTGGAGGGCTAGCGTTGCTAAATGAAATTATGTCCGAAATAGAAAACTTACCCGAAGATGAACTTCAGGATATTTTACGACTGATCAAAGCCAAAAAAGCAACCTATCATCACCCTTTGGCTTTTGTACAAGAAATTATGCGGTTTAAGGCGGTAAATGAGGAAAATAACACATTTTCCTATGCAATGACTATTTCTGATGAGTTACTTAATCGTTATGGCATTCTGCACGGAGGAATGATGACCGCTTTTATTGACACCGCAATGGCCGAGACCGCTTTTCTGATCGATCAAACTGTGGAACGCGCATTTACTTTAAATATCACAGTAGACTTTATTAAACCTGGGGAACACGATGAATTGTTAGCTAAGGTTCATGTCATCCAAAATAGCCATGTCATCATTGTTTTTCGTACTGATGTGTACGATGACAATGATCAACTGATTGCCACTGCGCTTGCCCATTTTTACAAACAACACAAACGCTAAATTACCTTTGCGCCAACGCCTCGGGACTGGCGTTGACGCGACAGCACAAACTTATGCTAGAAAGCGGCGACTAACTTTTTTCCCGTCACAACTAAAAAGCACCGCCCGACCATCCACCTGCGTTTCCAGATGAACGGTTCTGCCCCACAGCCGCTGGACATGAGGCAACGCCTTCTCCGTATACTTAGCGTCCAGTTCGACGCCTTCAAAGGCGTGCCAAAGGTACAATTCGCCAGATAATTGGTCGCGGTCTGTCTGCACATAAATCACCGGATACCCGCCATTCGTGCGAGACTGCCAAAGCATGTCGCGAATTTTATCAAAATTTGTATCGACAACACGCCACTCATTGCCCACTTTTTGATATAGATACAAATCCAATTCTTCGACAAGTTCTTTGGTCAAATAGTTGCGCAAAAATGAAGCATCCGATTCTGTGGCGCGCACCTCGAAAATTTTGTCAGAATTCGGGTATCGGCGGTCAATGTCTTCCCACATTTTCAACCCCACATAGTACGGATTAATAGTAGTTTTCGACGGCAATACGACACCTGCATGCATCCGCGCAAAATCTAGATACTCATCATCTGTCAGTTCCATCTCTCTCATGATTCTCAGATGCCAATACGTGGCCCAGCCTTCATTCATGATTTTCGTTTCCAACTGTGGCCAAAAATACAGCATCTCATCGCGCAACACCGTCAACACATCACGCTGCCAATCTGTCAACACTGGACTGTGATGGATGAGGTAGTGTAGTAGATCCTTTTCCCATGCTTCTTTGCGATTGGCATCGTGTTCGTGTATCGTCTGTTGCTCTTTACCATTTGCGTGAGCCAAATAATTGTCTAAGGCAAACAGATCATCATAACGTCCAATCGTTTTCGCTTCCGATCTTTCCGCCGTTTGTTCACGATTGCCCTGCTTTTGTTCGCGCCGTTTGCGTGCACTGATCGATGCGTCCACATGCTCCTGAATTGCAAGCGCCGCATCCAAAAAAGCTTCTACCTCCGCTTTTCCGTACTGCATTTCATAGCGTTGGAAACGCTCGCTACTTGCCGACATGCGGTTGACCACATCTCTTTGCGTCTTCGCAAATAGCGCATTATTTTTGAAAAAATCAGCATGCGCCAATACATGTGCCGACACCATCAAATTTTGCACAAACGAGTTGCTATCCAAGAGAAACGCATAACACGGATCGGCATTGATGACCAACTCATAAATCTTGCTTAGCCCCAAATCATAATCCATCTTCATTCTATAGAAGGATTTTCCAAACGTCCAATGCGAAAAGCGCGTAGGCATGCCCTGATACGCACCAAATGTATACAGAATTTCCGCAGGTACCAACTCAAACCGCATTTCAAAAAAGTCCAGTCCAAAGGACTGGGCTTTAAGCAGAACTTGCTCTAATGCGGCCTCGAATTTGTCCATTTCACCATTTTTCATTACTCTACCCCCACGCCAGTTGCTGCGTTCTTTGAGAAGAGCATGCGCAACGCCGTGTACACATCACTTTTTTCGCGAATGGCTGCCTGCCGAAAACGAGGGTGATGGAGGTGACGAAACGCACTCATGAGTGTGGATGTGCGGTTGTATTGATTACACTGTTTCCCGCTACAAATGCCGTGTCGGCACCTGATAGTATTGCATCGCTTCTGCCACGAGTGATTGCGTGCCCGTCACGATGACAAGTCCTCCGGCACCAGCCACTCCTTGCGCAGCTGCAAGCGCATCAGCAAGGTTTTCTGCTACATGCGTCGGTGCAAAGTGACTTGCCACCTGTACCAATTGCGGCAAATCAAAAACAAGGTGGGGATTTTGTGCCCTCGTAACCCAGATTTCTACTACTTCTGGAGCCAATTCCGCAACGACACCAAATCCATCTTTATCCACAGGAATGCCCACGACCAAAACTTTGCGCACATTTTCAAATAAGCCGACCACTTCACGCACATACCCGGCACTTTCTTGATTGATCGCCCCATCAATTAACACCTGAGGTGAACGCATGAGCACCTGCATGCGCCCAGGCCACCATAAATCAACAAATGCAGACCGCACCACCTCTTCGGGCACCGCCTGTCCTAGCCACTTTTCAACTGCCACCACTGCCACGCTGGCATTTTCCACTTGATTTCTACCTAACAATTGCAGGTTGATATTTTCATAGCTGGCGTAACTGGAGGTTAGATCAAACTTCGTCCCCTCCAAACCCACCTTGAGTTGTTGAAAATGAAAGTGATCCCCTAATGATTCAAGCATGACTTCTTTACGCAGAGCTTCTTCTTGGATAATAGCTTGTACCACCGGATCTTGCTGGGCAGTGATCACCGCCTTCATCCCTGACTCAATAATTCCTGTTTTATGCCATGCGATGTCACCAAGTTCCGGTCCAAGCAGTTCACGGTGTTCTAGCTGAACCGGTGTGATTACCGCAAGTTCGCCCACCACCTGGTTCACATCATCAAAACGCGCCCCGCGCCCTAATTCAAACACGTTTACATCTGTCTGCTGATCCTTAAAATAAAGAGCAGCAACACAAGCCACAAGCCCGACTGGTCCGAGGTACTCATGCGGCTTCATGACACCACGCATCGACTCAATCCAAGGATAGAGTTGCCACTGCCACTTAAGCCACTCCTCTTCAGAAATAGCCACGCCATTTACACGGATGCGTTCAGTAAAATCCACTAAGTGAGGACTAGTAAATAGCCCCACTTTCAAACCCTTTGCTTCCAAAAGACGAGCGATCAATCTGGAGGTGGAACCCTTGCCCTTACTGCCAGTCACTTTAATGTTGTGTGAAAAAAAATCCGGCGCTCCCACGCTATCTAGCAATTTTCTTGTAAATTGCGGTGTGCGTGTCTCTTGATCATAAAGCCCTTGGCGAAATGGTTTCGCCTGATTATAACTAGCAAACAAATAGCCGACGGCCTCATGAAATGATGCAAACACAATGGTTACCCCTTTAAATGATGATTCTTTATTACCTGCTTCGTGAACTCACTAGAGGGGTTCGTCAGCGGATGATCCGGTTTCGCAAAATACGCATCAATCACCTGCTGAGCCATCGGCGCGGCAGCGCGAAATCCCTCCCCAGTGACATTGGGAATCACAGCTGCCACCGCTATCTGCGGATTATTATACGGCGCATAACCAACAAACACAGAATTGTTGAGCCCCGGTTGACCAGATTCCGCCGTGCCTGTTTTACCCGCCACATTGACAGGATCGTGACCAAAATAATAAGTTGCGGTTCCAAGTGCCCCGTGCGTGGCTAATTCCAATCCCTGCTGAATAATTTTTAAATATTGCTTGCTAACTGGCACCTTATCGACAAGTTTAGGTTTGAATACCTTGACCACTTTCCCTTGAGAGGTAGTGATCTCATGCACCATCTGTGGCTGATAACGGTACCCGCCATTGGCGATGGCTTCAATATAAGTAGCGAGGCCAATCGTTGAATACGCCTCTTCTTGACCGATAGCCGCCGCAGGTAAATCATACAGCGTAGGTGGGTTGGCATACGTCACGTAACCAGGAACCTCTCCTGGCAGGTCAACACCTGTGAGCGCAGTGAGGCCAAATTTCTTGCCCAACTGATTAATCTGATTGAGTGCCTGCACACGACCGCCCGTAAGCCAAGCGCTGATGTTGGACGGCGGATTGTTCGTGTTAAAATGCCCCATGTTAAGACCCACTTGATAAAAATACGTGTCATCCGAAACTTCGATCGCTTCTTTTAATCCTACCCATCCAAACCCACCAAGATTCCAGTTATGCATAAAGTACGTGCCAATCTGCAGTCCACCCTGATCATTAACAAGTAGCCTAGGTGTCATTTCGTGATTGGTTAATGCAGCCATGGCTGTCAACATCTTCTGCGTTGAACCCGGCATATACACACCAGAAATCGCACGATTAAATCCTGCGTTCTTTGTCAAATAGTCCTGATAATGCTGATTAGAAATACCACCAATCCACCAATTAGGATTATAAGTAGGATAACTTGCCATCGCGAGTACCGCACCTGTGTGCACATTCAAGACTACGATCGTTCCTGAATGCACATTGGTCTCCCCCAACCCGCGCAAAAAATTGATCCGTGAAATAAGCGCCTGCTCTGCCACTTTTTCCAACGGTCCATCCAGATTCAGAATCAGATTATTCCCAGCTTTTGCAGGAATACTGATAATCCCTTGATTTAAAGGAATTCCCGCAGGGGAAATTGGGATCTTTGCTTCACCATATTGCCCTCTCAATACACTTTGATAGGATTCCTCCAATCCAGAAAGCCCTATTAGTGCATTTTTTGGGTACCCTATTTGTTGATATTGGTTCCATTCGTTAGCTGGGATGGGACCAATAAAGCCAACCGCATGGGCAGCCAATTCCCCAAGCGGATATACCCGCTGTGGCACTGTCATCATAAGCACGCCTGGTAAATTATCCCGATGTTCTGCGACAAAAGCCATTTGTTTCGGGGAGGCTTGTTGTACCAATGTGACAGTAGGTTGCATCTGATCTTGATTAAGCATCATATTTTCCAGTTTTTTAGCCTTTATTCCAATCACAGGAGCTAGTTCTTTCGCCACGCGAGCAGCAAACAGTGAATCATTAGGATACCTAATATACGATATTTGGTACACAGGGATATCTGCAGCTAAGACGTCCCCTTCGCGATCGAAAATCCATCCGCGCGACCCGGGAATAGCCAAGGAATTAAAATTTTGCACAGAGACGTCGCTCTGAAATTGCTGTGTCTCTGTAATCTGTAAATAACCAAGTCTTACGATCAAAGACGATGTTGCTAATGCCGCAGTAAAAAAAAGTAGTTGCATTCGTTTCACCGTTTTTTGCAGCATTTTACTGCGCTGGTTAACCTCTTTCATTGCACACACCACTTCTTCATCAATTCAAATTCTATTGTAACTATTGTAGCTTAAAACGTCATGAATGGTTGCTTAATAGTTGAGATCGCTGTCATTAACCCTAGCGCTTGTGGATCGCGATTTTTAATTCCTTCGCGAAACCATTTTCGTCGCTCCTCTTCACTCATTTCCAGCACACGCGAATGCAATTTCACCACTACCTGAATGTCCTTACCTTTCGTCAATTCCAAATTCCTCCTATTTGTGAATTTTCATTTCACTGCTTCCATACACATATACTGCATGTCAAAAGAGGAGGCGCACGCGTTGCCATACCCGTTATCAGTTGCAATCTACCTGCGCAAATCACGCAGTGATGTCGAAGCGGAAGCAAGTGGAGAAGGGGAGACACTTTCTCGCCATAAAAGGGTGCTTGTGCAATTAGCGAACGACTTTCACTATCATGTATGC
>JAJZCJ010000091.1 GCA_021846145.1 Bacillota bacterium | reverse complement strand
CACTTTTCCGCGTTTGACTCCGGGCACAGCACTCAACAGAATGCCTTTACCACCTTCGAATTTTTCGAGAAACTGTGCACCAATCTGTGCCGACATCCGACCGGCAATTTCGCTCATTGGTGTGAGTAAGGGTAACGTGTGGCCGACTTGTACTGTTTCATAAGCAATGGCCGTCACGCCTTGCTCTTTAAGCGCTTTTGCAAGGTGTGGTTCTGCTGCAAGATGCAGATAGGTAAATAAAATGAGACCTTCGCGGAAAAATTTATACTCAGAAGCGAGTGGTTCTTTGACTTTGATCACCATTTCTGAGCGCGCCCACAGATCAGCTGCACTTGTCAAGATGGTGGCACCTGCTGCTTGGTAGACCGCGTCTGTAAATCCGCTGCCCGTTCCAGCTTCGCTTTCGATGATGACTTCATGTCCTGATTGTATGAGCGAGAGTACGCCCGCTGGGGTGATGGCTACGCGATTTTCATTGTTTTTTATCTCTTTGGGAACGCCGATGATCATTGTGTATTCCTCCATGATTTATAATGACTTAGCTGAATTATAAGGGCAATTCATATAATTCTCTTTGTAAAGAAAAGAGAACGCGTCCACTTTGTTTGTGAAATTACACAAATGGTTGCGCTGTCAAATGGGGGAGGGGGGGTAACTTTAGGGATAGTTCAAAGTTGAATCGTGATGACCACAAGTTCGAAGAACGATCGTATCTGGCTTTACATAATGAAATGTGAGTCGAATGTCCATATTGGCACTTGCCTCAAAAACATTGGTAAACCCCTCCATTTTACGTGTGCGCAAGGAGGGGTGACGAGGATTTTGTAGTAATAAACGTAGTGCTTTCGCCACTGCTTTCTGTGATAAGGGGTCGAGTTCCTTGAGACTCTTGTCAAAGCGTTCTGTGAATCTTAAAATGGCCATCGGTTAGTCGCGCTCCACATCGAGTTGACTCAAATATGCATCGAGTTCTTTTTCGTTGTTCACTGTGGTCATTCGGCCTTCACGGATATCTTCTTCGGCCTCCTGCTCCGCCCGCTGCCAATGGTCTGTCCAAAACCATGCCTGCGAACGTGGAATCGAAATCATCGGTTCCATCACAATACGTCCGTCAATAATTTCGATTTCAAACTCGGTACCTTCTTGTAAGTGCAATTCGTCTACAATGGCCTTTGGCAAAACGAGTTGTGACCTTTTACCCAAGTAGGCTTTCACCATGCGTGAGCCCCTCGATTCACGAGTTTTTATAGCCATAGTTTATGCCCTCCGAGGTTCAAATTATACTGATACTCGCTTAATCGGATTATCTGATTTTCTGAATTTATTATATCTAAATCTGGATGAGAAAATCAATATGCCTCGTATGCATGGGATTCGAATCTAGTTGACAATGATGATGATCACATGCAAAATTATTTAGTGGACTGTGTAAGGATGAGAACCACAAAGTTTGACTAGGAGATTCGTGCATATGCGCGTTCCGTTTGATCCTTTTAAGGAATCATTTGATTCGCTGGAGAAATTAGCAGATGTGATTGGTACAGTGCTTGCTCGCCCGATTACCATAGAAGATGCACATCATCGCTTGCTTTCGTATAGTTCTCACGATCAAGAGACAGACCCGGCTCGCATCTCCACCATTATTGGACGTAGGGTGCCTGAAAAAGTGATTAATAGTCTATGGAAGCATGGCGTCATGCAGCGTTTGGCTAACAGTGCGGAGCCGGTACGAGTGTCTGCAATTGACGCAGTGGGACTTGGCAATCGCGTGGCGATTTCGGTTCGAAAAGATGGTGAAATTTTAGGCTATATCTGGGTGATTGAAGAGCAACAACGATTGGATGAAGATCAAATTTTGCATCTGCAACAGGCGGCAAAAGCGGTGAGTAGGAAACTATTGCAGTTGCGGATCTCCAGAATTAAAGAGGAAGAGGAGCAACGGGAATTTGTCTGGCAAATTCTCACTGGCCACCTTCAGTCTCATGAAAAGATTAAAGCCAAGGCCGAACAATTAAAATTAACGCTTGCGTCTGCGTTTTGTGTGATCGTATTCCAGTTTCATGAGGATATCAGCACGAAAGATGACGAACAAACGGTGTATGTGATGAACACCACGCAACGACTTCGCGTGATTTTTAGCGTGTATGAAAGCAATCAATTAATTGTGATGGTGGGGCCTCGCGCCAAAGAAGAATGGACGTGGCAACATGGTACCGAGTTTGCGAAGACGGTAATTTTGCAAATGAAAGAGCGGTTTCATATGGGGCAACTTATCGGCGGGGTAGGTGGTATTTACCAGTCGTATGATCAAATTGCAACAAGCTATCAGGAAGCGTTGACGGTCATTCGGATTAAGCAACAATTTCCATTTGAAACCCAAGATGTGTTCGATTATCAACGTTTGGGATTTTATCGTTTTTTACCAATCATCATGGAACAAATAGCGGCAGAAGACCACCCTAATTTATCATTGCAAAAACTTCACGAGTATGACGAAAAGCATCAAACGCAATTATTGGAGTCGCTAGAGGTATTTTTGAACCATGACAGCAACACGAAAGCGGCGGCTAGTGCGCTTCATGTACACATTAATACGCTGCTTTATCGCCTGAAACGAATTTCGGAGATTGGTGACATTGATTTGAACAATCCTGATCAAAAATTCTCGTTGTACTTGGATCTAAAAATCGCAAAAAGTGATCACCATTGAACAACTTCTAGTTCAATAGGATTTTTATTTGTATGGTGGGGGGATTAAGATGAGTGTGAAAGTGTTAATTGTAGATGATGCGGCGTTCATGCGTATGTCAATCAATCAGATGCTGACGAATAGCGGATATGAAGTAGTGGGAGAAGCGGTAAATGGTAAGGATGCTATATTGAAATTCAAGGAACTACAACCAGATATCATTACAATGGATATCACGATGCCCGATATGGATGGGATTCAGGCAGTGCGAGCAATTATGGCGATTGATCCAAATGCTAAAGTTCTTATGATTTCTGCTATGGGACAACAAACAATGGTACTGGACGCAATGAAAGCAGGGGCAAAGAACTTTATTGTGAAACCATTTCAGAAGGAACGATTACTAGAGGCATTTCAAAATATAATTTGAGGGCAATTGGTGATACTTGCATATTGTATGCTTAAAAAAGTTGTACGATGCCGGTAATGCCCATTACGATGGCAAGTATCACGAGTGATATGGCAGTTCCTCGCAAAACCCACAACCTTCCCTTTCCGCCTGTCAAGGATAGACCACGATCCACGCCGACAGATAGCACTACTTTGATGCCGACAAGTAAGACGTAAAAGCTAAGGATGAATACAAGTGCTTCGGCTACGGATGTTTTGGCAAAGCGAACAGTGATTGGGGAGCCAACGACCACCCAGAACAGCCAAGCGTGCGGGTTGATAATGTTCACTAACACGGCGTGCCATAATCCTTTGCTATCATGGGCGGCGTTGGTGGGTTGGTTGCTGTTCGCCGCATGTGCACGTGACGCGCGCCACGTGTCAAGTGCGATGTAAGCGATCATGATAGCACCGATCACGGTCATGCCATGCAACACCCACGTGGGGACGTGACTGAACAGCCACACCGTTGCGACCACGATGAAGGTATCGGTGATTAGCGGCGCGAACGACACCAGCACCCCGCGTCGCCAACCGTGTTGTGCGCTTTGGGAAATCACCAGCGCTTGCAGCGGACCTGGCGTGAGTCCTGAGGCCAAACCTAACAGTATCCCAGTCACTAGGGCGTGTAACACACAATGTCCTCCCTGCTATGTAATGCCGCATCATGGTGTGGCAACGTTGCAATTCCTTCTAAATTGAGTAGGGCGGTTTTAATATCGAAGCCGCCACGGTAGCCAGTAAGCGTTCCATTTTTGCCAATCACGCGGTGACAAGGCACGATGATCGGGATCGGATTTGCACCGTTTGCAGTTCCTACCGCCCGTACGGCGGTGGGATGTCCGATTTGCGCGGCCACATCGGAATAACTTTTGACCACGCCAAATGGAATTTGCATCAAGGTCTGCCACACTTGAACTTGAAACGGTGTTCCACGAAGGTCAAGCGGGCAGGTGAATGTTTGACGTTGCCCACTTAAATATTCAACTATTTCGCGCTGATACGGCTCTAATTTTATCGGATCATGAGACAAAACCGCACCATGTACGTGTTTTAGAATCCATTGATTCATTGTGTCAAATGTCTCATTTGGTAGCGTGATGCAGCAAAGACCGTTGTCTGTTGCGGCAAGGTAGAGTGTCCATTGCTGATGCGTGAGCGTGTTCCAATAAACAGGCACTGGTTTTTGCGTCAATGGGGGATCTCCTTTTTGTGATTTTTACGATTACTATACCGCAGGCTATAGTACATAAACAGTAGGAATTGTATTAGAATCAATGATAACTGAAGGATCGGGGTTTGAACATACAACATAATGGAAAGGAAGGCCAAGATGCCAATTCTTGATATGCCACTTACGCAATTGCACAAGTACCAGGGGAGTAATCCGCGTCCTGCAGATTTTGATGCGTATTGGAATCGTGCACTCGCGGAAATGCAGGCGGTGAAGCCGGAAGTTGAGTTGATTCCCAGTTCCTTTACCGTTCCAAATGCCGATTGTTTTGATCTGTATTTTACGGGTGTGCGTCAGGCGCGCATCCATGCGATGTACCTTCGTCCGAAAAATGTATCAGAGCCTCATCCTGCCTTACTGCAATTTCACGGCTATGCTAGTAGCGCAGGCAGTTGGTCAGAAAAATTAGCGCACGTATCGCTAGGTTGGTCGGTGATCGCCATGGATGCGCGCGGTCAGGGTGGGTTATCGGAGGATACGGGTGGCGTGAAAGGCACCACTTTACGTGGGCATATCATTCGCGGACTGGATGATCACGAAGATGAACTGTTATTTCGCCAGATTTTTTTAGATGCCGCACAACTTGCTAACATTGTCATGGCGTTGCCAGAGGTGGACGCGAATCGGGTAGGAGCGACGGGTTGGTCGCAAGGCGGGGGACTGACAATCGCCTGCGCAGCACTTGAGCCTCGTATAAAGCGCTTGGCCCCCGTGTATCCATTTTTGAGCGATTACAGGCGCGTGTGGGACATGGATTTCGACAAAAATGCCTACGAAGAGCTTCGGGACTACTTTCGTCGCCATGATCCGCAGCACAAACGAGAAGAGGACGTGTTCACGCGCCTTGGCTACATTGACGTTCAACACCTTGCCAGTCGCATTCGCGGCGACGTGCTGTTTGGCGTAGGACTGATGGACGAAATATGTCCGCCTTCCGCCCAATTTGCCGTTTACAATAAAATCAATGCCCCCAAGCAGATTGAGATTTTTCCGGACTTTGGTCATGAAATTTTGCCCGGCATGCATGATATGATCACGCAATTTATGCTAGGCTCTCTCTAAGCAGGGGAATCCAGCAATTCGATATGCTGGTGTTTGAGTGGTGTGTCTCGGTTAATGACCACGTACATGACAGGGACTAGGATTAGTGTGACAAGTGTGGAGAACAATAGACCACACGCAAGCACAGTCGCCATGGCATCCAGTGTATTTGCGCCAGTGCCAAATCCGAGTACGAGCGGTAGCATAGCTAGCACCGTGGTGAGGCTGGACATCAGGATCGGGCGCAGTCTGATGGGGCCTGCCTCAAGTAGTGCCGATTGCAAACTTAGTCCGTTCTTTCTTAATTGGTTCGTGTACTCCACGAGCACGATGGCGTTGTTGGTGACTAGTCCCACTACCATGATGGCACCGACCAGTGCATCAATATCGAGGCTGCGATGCGTCAGGAACAAGCCAAACGCCGCACCAATAAACGTCGGTGGCAAGGAAAACATGATCACAAAAGGTGTGATCAACGATTCGAATAAGCTGGCCATGACTGCATACAACAGTGCCACTGCGACGAGAAATGCGATGCCGAGGTCGATGAGTGCGCTATTAATAAATGTGCTTTGAATACCGTAGGAAATCGCATATCCAGACGGTAATGGAATTGATTTGAACGCTTTATTCAGCTGCTTTTCTACTATGGTGGAGGTAGTGCGATACAGATCAGCGGTAACGTTGACACTGCGAATGGTATTCGTGTGGTTCAACGTAATGTATTGTGTCGCGCGTTTTAATGTCACAAGATCGGATAAAGGCACCTGTTGTCCGCTGGCATTGACGATGGTCACCGCGGAGAGATTGGCGATATTTCGGGAAAATGACTCAGGAAACTGGACTACAATATGGTAGGGAGTATCTCCTTGCCAAAATGTTGACGTCTGATAGCCGTTAAATGCCTGTCTGAGTGCGGTTTCTATCTGCATTTCGCTTAAATTATCGCGCTGCAAGGCGGCTTGATTGACATCCAGCAGATAGGTAGGTTCCCCGTTGTCCATGCTGTTATAGACATTCTGCAATCCTGAAGTCTTGTTCATTATCTTCGTTACTTGGTCGCTGAGTGATTTTAGGAGACGAAAGTCGGGACCCGAAATGGTGACAGCCATCGTATTGCTGGCAACGGAACCACTGGCTTCGGCCACTGGTTGGACGAGAAATTGGGCACCGGGAATGTTATCGACAAGCGACTGAAACCGATTGGAGGTTTGTGCAATCGTAGTGGTCGCATTGCCGTGTAGCGTAAAGGTCACCTCACCGAGATTGGTCACCGTGCCTGTTGCAGGACTTTGGCTACCCATCACCAGATAATAGGATTCAAGCCCCGTTAGGTGCTTCTTCCCCAGTTGTACCACCTGATTAGCCAATTGCGTCGTGGCACTTAGGCTTGTACCTTCAGGAGCCGTGATGTTCACCGCAATTTGGTTCTGGTAAACGGTAGAGAATAATTGAAAGCCAATCGACGGCATCAAGGTAAGGCTAATCACAAATAAGGTAACGGAGGCGGTAATGATCGTCTTGCGATGATGTAGTGCCCACTCAAGTCCCTTTCTGTAGTGCCCCGTTAACTCATGCATGGCTCTGCCAGACCAATCAAAAATTGCCCATTTGCGAAACGGAGCATTTACCCCTGGAACCGATTCTGGTCGTTCAAAATGAGCAGGCTGCATTACTTTAGCGGCTAGATAGGGCGTCACAGTAATGGCCACAAAAAAGGCGGCAATGTGCGAAAAACTGACGGTAATTGCAATCGGTCCGAAAAATTGCCGGGCGATTCCCGGAGTGAAAATCGCGGGGGCAAAGACGCAAATTTGCGCGACCGCCGCCACCAGCACAGCTAATCCCACCTCTTGTGTTCCAATGGACGCTGCCTGATATGAGTTGAGTCCGCGCTGTCTAGCACGAAATATACTTTCTAACACCACGATAGAAAAATCAACCAGCGACCCTAATCCCACCGCCAAACTGCCAAGCGTCGTGGTGTCAAGTGTGATTTGGGCTGCAAACATCAAGGCAAATGTAGCTAACATGGCGATAGGAATGGCCAGAATGACCACAACGGTCGTGCGCAAACTGCGCAAAATCAATAGGATAATCAAGATGCCAAATAGGAATCCAAGGAACGTGTGGAGCGCCACTGTCGATACTGAGTCCCGGATTACCTGGGCAGAATCATTGACTATGTTCAGGTGCACATCGCTTGGCATTTGGCGTTGCAATTGCTGCATCGCTTGATGGACTTCGTTGGATACTTGTACCGTATTTGCAGTGCTTGTCTCGATAATGTCTAAGGTGACGGTGGGTTGACCGTTCACCGCCGTGGTCATGTTCACGTCTGCATTGCCAAATTGCACCGTTGCCAATGCGCCGAGTGGTACAGCTTTTGAACCAATTGTGATCGGAATATCGGTAAGTTGATTCACGCTTGTGAACTGCCCGTTAATTTGCAAAGGGATCAATTGATTGCCGCGTGTAGATTGACCAACCTGTGAGTCGAAATTGTTGTTGGCGATGGCCTGTGTCACTTGTTGAATGCTAAGGTGATAGTACTGCAGTTTTTGCGGATTGACGTTGACCGTAACCTGCCGCACTAAGCCACCGTTCACATTGACTTGACCCACTCCACTGAGGTGCTGTAAAGCCGGAACCACCAAGTTATTGGCAACGTCCGATACTTCTGAAAGCGACCCCTTGCCTGCTTGTGATGCAAAAGCAACAGTGGAGAGAGACAGTGTCATAATTGGCGTATTGTTAGGGTTGTACTGTTCCACGACAGGTGGATTACTATCACTTGGCAACTGGTTTTGTACTTGACTGACATCACTGCGAATGTCATTTAGTTTGCTTGATAGATCAGCACCAAAGTTAAATTCAATCACAATGATGCTGTGACCTTGGGAGGAAGTCGAAGTCATTTGTGTCACATCAGACAGGCTCTGAAACTTTGTTTCCAGTGGGTTGGTAATTTGCTGTTCCACTTCGGTTGGCGAAGCGCCCGACCATTTAGTCTGGATGGTGGCGATGGGTAGATTGAGATTAGGAAATAGACTAAGTGGCAAATTCGTGATCGCCACCAGTCCTGCTAGCACGACGGCGATTACCATCATCCAAAGCGTCACGGGATGTCTTAATGAGAAGTTGGTGATTTTCACGAATGCGTCCCCCTATGGTTCTTTTGAGTGGAGGATGCGTTGGATTGAACCTGCACGCGATCGCCATTAGACAAGTAATTTTGACCTGCGGTGACGAGTACGTCGCCTGGTTGTAGCCCCTCGGTAATCGCGTATTGTGTGGCGGTCATATTGCCGATTTGAACAAATTGACTGTAGGCCATTCCTTTTTTTATAAGAAATACTTCATCCCCGCCGTCACTTAAAATCAGCACGCTTTGCGCGGGTACGTAGATTCCTTTTGCGCCCGTGGACAGGTGCATCGTTCCCTGCGCTTGCATGCCAGCCAAGATGCTAGGGTTGTTCGTCATAATTTTTACATCCACTTGGTATTCATTGGTTGTCGGATCGGGTTGCGGGCGGATATCAATTACCTGTCCGTTAAACGTTTGCACAAGTGCCGGCAGGTTGACGCTGATCTTGCTGCCGATAGACACGTAGCGAATATCGGCTTCGGGAACATTGATTGTGGCGATGACAGGACTGGTTGACGCGACAGTCAAAATGGGGATTTGGGGTTCCACGGTTTGACCTGCGTGTGCGCTGACTGTTACGACTTTGCCCGCGATGGGGCTGATGATATGGTCGTCTTTGGTTTGCAACATAAGTGCCGATTGCGCACTGCTTTCATTGACCACTGCTTGATGTAACGTTGCCAACGCGCTGTTAATTTGAGTTTGTGTTTGAGCCTTGATGCTGTTGACATTGATCATGGCTTGGTTCAGGGCTGCATATGCACTGTTCATCTGCGTTTGTGCCTGTGTTCTATCGTTGTACATCTGGTTAGCCATTGTGAGCGAGCGCTGAGCTGCTTGGTATTGCGCCTCCGCTTGTGAACGTGCAGCCTGTGCCACACTGACTAAGGAATTAGCTTGTGCGGCAGCATTGCTTGTTGTTGGGGGATTGGCATCAGTTAGGTTTTTTTGCGCCGCGGCAAGTGCCGCATTTGCAGTCGACACTTGGCTTTGTCCCTGATTCACCGCCTGTACCGCCACATTGTATTGTTGTTCAGTGGCTTGCAAGGTGTTGTAGCCAGTGTTGTCAAACGTATATACGGTCGAAAGTGAATTGAGTTGGGAAGTATACGGATTTTGTCCGGCAAAAGCGCCGTTTTGCCATTGATTGTAGTTCGAGAGTGCGGTTTGGTAATTTTGGTAGGCTTGTTGCACTTGGGCTGTGGTAATCGTGCCATACAGTGTTTGATCCTGAGCAAGTTGATTTTTTAAGAGCGACTCATTCTGTTGAGCCACCGTTAAACTGTCATTGGCTGTTTTCAATGCCTGTTGGTCTTCATTGGCAATCGTTTGTAGACTGATCAAATCTTGTCCAGTTCCGCCCCCGTTGAGGAGTGAATTTTGTTGTAGTTGTGCTTTTTGCAAATTTGCGTCTGCGACTTGAACACCTGCCTTTGCTTCAGCCAGGGCGTTTTGAGCGGTAACCACTTGGGATTGACTCGTGGTCCGATCGTTGGCTAACATTTTCGCATTTTGGTAGGAAGTCTGTGCGGCCTTTTCTGCTGCTAGCGCTTGGGCTAGTGAACTAGCTTGAGCTGTTTTTGCATTTTGGTAGTTGATTTTTGCGGTAGAGGCTGAGGCGGTCGCTTGTTGCAATGCGTTGACTTGTGGGACGTTTTGGGACGAATCTAACTGGGCCACGACTTCACCTGCATGGATGAATTGTCCGGGTCTCACCAATACCTGGGAAAGCAGTCCGGAAGTGGCAGCGGAAAGTGATGTTTGGACATATGGTGTGATTGTGCCATTAAACGATAATGTTTGAGGAATGGTCTGCATGCGGATGATTTGCACTGACACGGGAACTTTGTGCGAGGTGGTGACTGCATGATTGACCTTGGTGCCGCATCCTGACAGTGCGAAGGTGGTGCCGATCAGCATCAGACCACCGATGATTGCGGGTGAAATTTTGTGTCTAGGCATGCAGAAACCCCCTAGTAGTTTATAGAGAACAACTGGATCGTATGATCAAGTTATTTGTAGTAGACTTGAGACAAGAAGTCAATAATTACTCCACATTTCCACAAATCCCACGAAACGATTTGGAAGTATTTAGACTATTTTGTTGCCATTCGCCGTGGGGTAACTGTGAGTTTGTTGGTTCAATGAGTCATTACATCTAAAATTATTGTTTTGATAATGAATAACTCGGTGATGAGGCATTGACAAGATGCAATCAGATCTGGATTAGAGTATGCTGATTGTAAAATAGTCCATCACGATGATACGGTGGGAAAGGATGGGCGATCATTGAACTCGACCTTGCTAAAACGCTTGTTTCGGTCGATATCTTCTGGTAGTGACGATGATGTACGCAAAGTTGCGCGAATCATCATTGATGAGGAAACCAAGAAGGGGCACACGACGTTATCTAAAGAGTTGGATATGATCTTGTCCTCTGCTTCTAACACACATGCGTCAACATCCCGCGTCGTTCCGATGATGGGTGCGGGTCTTACGGAATTCCCCAAGAGCAAACGATCACAGACGCCATTGGCTACGCACGTTCCTTTTGAACGGCTGAAGCATCATATGGTGTTGGCACCTGATACGGAAGAGCGATTTCAACGAATTGAAAAGGAGTTTGCAGCTAGAG
>JAJZCJ010000090.1 GCA_021846145.1 Bacillota bacterium | reverse complement strand
TTGTACTTGACGAACACACCTATTCAGTAATAGTTTGTTAGGATAGCATATTTTTTGAACGTCAGGAGCGACCGCTCAATGAGTTTTGCCTACACGCGGTTCGCGTCGGTTGGCGTGGACGTATAGAGGTGTTAGGCCTTGCGCAGGCATTTGCGTTAAGGCCTATTTGGCGTCAAAAAAGTGACAAGCGCGATTTTAGGGCAGGGGGAAAATAAATTGCGTAAAATCGTAGAGTATTTGGCTCACACGCAAGAAGTGATGGCATTAGAACAAGCAATGTCTACAAATGGCGGACAGCAATTGGTGACTGGCATCAGCGGCTCGGCTCGACACTTGTTATATGCGGCACTGAAAAAGGACGCACGAAGTATTTTGATTGTCACTCATTCCATGACGAATGCAGAAGCAGTCGTAGCAGATTTAAGCGAACTGCTAGGGGAAAATCAGGTGTATTTGTTTCCTGAACGAGAACTGACACATGACGACTTACTGGCTTTTAGTCCGGAGCTTGCCGCATTGCGCTTGCGGACATTGCAGGCATTAAAAAATCAGGAAAAAGCGATTTATGTCACGACCATCAGAGGGTTAAAACAGCCAATGGTGACTCCGCAGCGACTCTTTCAAGCTGTGGCACAGCTCGTTTGGGGCTCCATGGTGCCAATGGATCAATTGCTGGAGCAACTCATTGCAGGTGGATATGAACGGGTGGAGCGTGTGGAAACGCGCGGGCAGTTTAGCGTTCGCGGGGGGTTGCTTGATGTATACCCACTCAATGCAGATGCGGTTCGTATCGAGTGGTTTGGGGACGAGGTAGACTCGATCCGATTATTTGACCCAGAGACTCAACGTTCTACAGAACAAGTGAAGTCGATTGAAATTTGGCCAGCACGAGAGATGGTGGTGAGTGCGAATGAATTGAGAGATCTTGGCGATCGAGTGGAAAATGAAATGATCGCGTTCCTCAATCAACATCAACACCATCAGGAATTTATCAGCCAAATGCGTCATCATATAGGTCGTGATGTCGAGCGGATGAAAGAGGGAATGCATTTTCCTAGCCTGATTCGCTATGCTGGCTGGCTAACGGATTACGATTCCTCTGCTCTGCGTTATTTTCCTGCTAATGCATGGGTGTTTTATGATGAACCCATGCGTTTGCGAGAGACAATAGAACGGGTAATCCGCGAAGAGGCGGAATGGATGACGGGGGCTTTGGAACGGGGAGAGATTCTTCCAGGTTTATTAACTTCGTATGATATTGACCAGATTTTTCAATGCGAAGGCCGTCCGCAGATGTATGTGAGCTTATTTCCTCGCCATGTACTAGGGATTCACGTGAAGCAGACCGTCAATCTACCGATGCACTCGATGCAGCGGTTCCACGGGCAAATGCCGCTATTAAAGTCGGAGCTTGCTCGTTATAAGAAGACAAATCAGCACATTGTGATTTTAGCAGCAAGTGCGGAGCGAGCAGATCGGCTCATACGTGTACTGGAGGATTTTTCGATTGAGTTGGAGCGAAGGCCACACTTTGATTCCCATACGGAAATTCCTATGGTTATTATCGGTAATTTATCGGCTGGATTTGAACTTCCGCAAGCTCATCTGGTGGTGATTAGCGAAAGTGAAATTTTTGTCACGAAAAAGCGTGCACGCCGCGTCCGGGATGATGCGCCGGAAGCTGCGCGGATCAAAAGCTACCAAGATTTACATGTGGGCGATTGTGTCGTGCATGTCACTCATGGAATCGGGCGGTATTTAGGTGTCGAGACACTGGAGGTAGGAGGGTCACATCGGGATTACCTCTACTTGCAATACGCTGGCAATGACAAATTGTATGTACCGGTCGATCAGATCAACTTGGTGCAAAAATTTCTTGGCAATGAAGAACGTGAGCCTCGTTTAAATCACTTGGGCGGGTCAGAATGGGTACGCACGAAACGTAAGGTTCAAAAATCAGTACAAGACATTGCGCAAGACCTAATAAAGATCTATGCAGAGCGAGAAGCACAGCCTGGGCATTCTTTTCGTGGGGATACAGAATGGCAGAGGGACTTTGAATCCATGTTTCCTTATGAAGAGACACCTGATCAACTGCGTGCCGTCACTGACATTAAAAAGGACATGGAAAAGACTAGGTCGATGGATCGTCTGCTTTGTGGTGATGTCGGTTACGGGAAGACAGAAGTGGCCATTCGCGCTGCTGCTAAGGCGGTTTTTGATGGTAAGCAGGTAGCGGTGTTGGTGCCGACAACCATTCTCGCGCAGCAACATTATGCAACGTTTAGCGAACGGTTTTCTGGTTTTCCAGTTAGGGTCGAAATGATCAGTCGTTTTCGTAGTAAAGCTGAGGTGAATAAGGGGGTGGAGGGACTTCGTACGGGTGCGGTCGATATCGTAATTGGGACACATCGTTTGCTAAATAAAAGCATTCAATTTAAAGATCTTGGTTTGTTGATCGTTGATGAGGAACAGCGTTTTGGCGTATCGCACAAAGAAAAACTCAAACAACTAAAAAGCAGCATTGATTGTCTTACATTAACGGCCACGCCAATTCCTCGCACGCTACACATGTCGATGGTAGGGGTGAGGGATCTGTCGGTGATTGAAACTCCACCAGAGAATCGTTTTCCTGTTCAAACCTATGTGTTAGAATATAGCGATACTCTGTTGCAAGAAGCGATTGAACGAGAACTCAGCCGTGGCGGTCAAGTGTATGTTTTGTATAATCAAGTACAGGGTATTCAATCGATTGCTGAGCGCATTGTTCGCATGGTACCCGAAGCTAGGGTGGCGGTGGGGCATGGGCAAATGCCCGAGTCTCAACTTGAACAGGTGATGCTGGATTTTTTGCAAGGCGAGACGGATGTGCTGGTATCGACAACGATTATAGAAACGGGCATCGATATTCCCAATGTGAATACATTAGTCGTGTTTTATGCTGACCGATTGGGGCTCTCTCAATTGTATCAGCTGCGCGGAAGGGTGGGGAGATCTAACCGAATCGCGTATGCTTACTTCACTTATCAACCGGATAAGGTGCTAACTGAAGTGGCGGAAAAACGGTTACAAGCAATTAAAGAATTTACTGAGCTCGGAAGTGGTTTTAAGATTGCCATGCGCGATCTCTCCATTCGTGGTGCAGGCAACTTGCTTGGGGCGGAACAGCACGGATTCATCAGTGCGGTGGGCTTTGATATGTATTCTGATATGTTAGCTGATGCGATAAAAGGTCTCAAAGGGGAAAAACAGGAAGTCAAGCCAGAGCCTAATGTGGAAATTACCGTCGATGCATATCTTCCACAGGCATATATCCCGAATGAAGCGCAAAAAATTGAGGTGTATCAAAAATTCGTGGCTTGTCGAAGCTTGAATCATGTGGCTGATCTTCGCGAGGAACTTCAGGATCGATTCGGTGAGCCGCCACAAGAAGTGGAGAACTTGCTATCAGTGGCGAACCTTCGGGCTTATGCGTATCAATATGATTTGGAGTCATTCTACAAACAAGATAATGATTTACACATCGTATTTCGACCAGAAGTGACGGCCAATCTTTCTGGCCCGAAGTTGTTTCAAATGACGCAGCTATATCCAAAGCGGATGCATTTAAAAGCGACAGGTGGTAAGTATACGCTGGTGATCGAAGGGCGTCGGATTAAAGATGAAGAGTTACTCCAAATGGCCCTAAAGGTCATGAAGGAATTGACTTCTGTGTTTATTGAATTGAAGGAGGATTTTGAGAATGTTCACTAGTTTTTTTAAGAAAAAAAGTACGCTTGCGGTGGCTTCTGTGGCCGTTTTGGGACTTGTACTTAGCGGTTGTGGCACCAATAGTAGCTCTGCTACCGTAGGCACATATAATGGTGGTACTGTCACCACATCGCAGTTAAATCAACAGGTGCACCTAGAACAACTGTTTAACCCTCAACTAGCTGTGACCACGGCAGTGAAGAAGCAAGTGATTCAGCAGTACATCGTGTACAATCGGCTGTTGGAGCAAAAAGCGGTACAAGCAGGGATCAGCGTGTCCAATGCGCAGGTGAATCAAACAGTATTAAGTGTCAAGCAAAGTGCGATTCAGTCTTTATATAGCGGTAATTCCAGCACTTTTGACAGCAAGATGCAAACGCTTGGTTTGCAAAATACCGATTTAGCCGATTACGTGAAAACTTTGCTTATTTTGCAGGGATATGCTCACAAGTTGGTAAATAAAGTTTCTGTTCAGTCGGAGCAAAAGTACTATAACCAAAATTTGTATCAGTTCGCAAAAGTTTCTGTGCGCCATATTCTTGTGAATAAATTGGCACTGGCACAAACCATTTCACAGGAACTAAAAAATGGCGGCAGTTGGGACAAGCTGGCTAAACAATATTCAACGGATACAGGGTCTAAAAATAATGGCGGATTATACGCGAATGCAGACCCATCACAATGGGTGGTGCCATTCCGTGAACATGCCATGAGTCAACCGATTGGCGTTGTCGGAAGCCCATTTCAGTCGCAGTATGGCTATCATGTGATGGAAGTATTAAAACGCACGATCGAACCTTTCAAGAGTGTGCAACCTACAATTGAGCAACAACTCCTGCAACAGCAAACCAATACGGTCATGACAGGAATTGTGAACTCATTACAAAAGAGCGCGAATATCAAGATTACGTTAAGCTAAATTACAGGCCGCCCGATCTGGGCGACCTGTAATTATTTTACACGTGATTTTATGTTAAATTTACTGAACTTCGGACAATATAAAGGCAACAGTTTCGCAAGCTTCATTTGTCTGGGGGGTAATGCAATGAAAGCCACTGGAATTGTTAGGCGTATTGATGATTTAGGAAGGGTAGTCATTCCCAAAGAAATTAGACGAACGTTGCGCATTCGTGAAGGTGATCCACTCGAAATTTTTGTTGATCGAGATGGAGAAGTCATCTTGAAGAAGTACTCTCCGATTGGAGAATTAGGTGAATTCGCTAAGGAATATGCCGAATCACTCAACGAAGCTTCTGGTCATTTTACGTTGATCACAGATCGAGATACCGTAATTGCATCTGCAGGCATCGCCAAAAAGGAGTACTTAGAAAAGCCAGTTGGCGCAGAATTAGAAAAAGCCATGGATGAGCACAAATCCATCATGTCCACTAGCGCGGCAGAGGTTCAACTCATTCGCGACCGAAGTGAGCAAATTAATTCACTCGTCATTGTGCCAATCATGTACAATGGAGATCCGATTGGTAGTGTCGTGCTGATTTCTCGCGATGAGGGCGTTAAAATGGGCGAGATGGAAGCCAAACTGGCTGAAACGGCTGCGGGATTTTTGTCAAAGCAAATGGACCAATAATCATAACATAATTTTATGATGGTCATATGGACAGCGTAGGCTGTCCTTTTTATTTGGCCATGTGCAACAGTTCGTATATCTTGTAGGTTGTCCCCGTATACTTTTCTATCGATAGACGATAGGAGTGGCAAATACGGTGGCATCTAGCAGGACATTTGTACGGGGGGCATTCATTCTCACCGTGGCCGCCATCATTTCAAAACTGCTCGGTTCTGTATATACGATTATTTTACAGAATCTGATTGGTGACCGCGGTATGGGTATATTTCAAATGGCGTATCCTGTGTATGCCACATTACTGGTCATTTCCACGGCAGGCGTTCCTGTGGCAATCTCAAAATACGTCAGTGAATACGTTGCCATTCGCGATGTAAATAACGCCAATCGGATTTTTCGCGTCGCTTTGTTCATGTTAGCGGGCGTAGGGTTGGTCGCGATGGTGGCACTTTACGCATTTAGTGGCACCTTTGCGCGATTAGCCGGTGATATGCGTGCATCTTGGGCACTCAAAGCTGTGGCACCTGCTCTTTTTATCGTTCCCATCTTAAGTAGCGTCAGGGGGTACTTTCAAGGCTGGCAATGGATGCGGCCCACGGCCGTGTCACAGGTGGTGGAGCAATTTGTGCGCGTGATCACCATTATTGCGGGGGTGTGGTTGGTACTACTGCTTGGTGGACAAGAGCGTGCTGCGGCAGCAGTGGCATCATTCGGCGCGGTGACAGGAGGGTTGGCAGGACTTTTCGTTATCCTCTATCAATTATGGCGCTTTCGCTTAGAAGATAGAAAGCGTCATAAAAGAAGAATCCGTCATGTGGCGTCCTCATTTGCTCCATTGTCCAAGCGCATGATTGTGCGCAAACTAGTATATTATTCTATTCCTGTTAGTCTAGGCGCGTTAATTATTCCGTTATTTAGCAATGTTGATGCGTTTACCGTAACTAATATACTTAAATCACAAGGGCTATCACAGAATATGGCGACTCATTTGTATGGCCTGCTCTCTGGCAGGGCGTTTAAGCTGCTGATGTTGCCTGCTACACTCGTTAGCTCAATTGGGGTAGCATTGCTCCCCGCGGTATCTGAAGCGATCACTAGAAGCGGCGTGGCGACGGTACAAGAGCGAGTGAGTCAGGGACTGCGCTACACACTTTTGCTGTCTTTGCCTGCAGCAGTCGGCCTGATGCTATTAGCAAGACCGATAGACGTGGCGTTATTTCGTGACGCTCAAGGAGATCGTGCGATTATGTGGATGGGAGTGGCAGCGGTATTTAGTAGCATTCAAATGAATGCAGCTGCTAGCCTGCAAGGGTTAGGCCGTGTGTATACGCCGCTAATCAGTTTGATGGCTGGCACCATTTGCAAAATTGCGCTAAACTTTATGTTAATTCCTCACTTTCAGATTACAGGGGCTGCGGCTGCCACGGCTATTAGTTATGCGTTTGCTGGGGGGTGGAATTGGATAGCATTAAACAAAGTGATTTATTTGCGCCTCTCGTTTCGGAGACATGTGCTCAAACTGGCGGCTGCTGTTTTTGTGATGGGGGCCTTTGTATTTGCGGTACAACGACAGTGGCAGCGAATGGATTTTTTGGTTTCTGCACGCCTTAATGCCACCGGTTTAGTGGTGGTTGGAATTTTTGTGGGCATTTTTAGTTATGCTGTCATGTTGATGGTCAGCGGATTACTGACTGAGAAGGAAGTGCGGGAACTCCCTAAACTCGGGAAACCACTTTCATTTATTTTTCATAAAATTGGATTTTATACTTGAATTAAAGGGGAATTTGCAATGGGAATTATTCACGTCGCGGGATTAGGTCCTGGTGCGATCGCAAGCATTCCCTATGGGACCGTGGAGATGTTAGAACAGGGAATGCCAGTATATTTGCGCACCGCGCGCCATCCCAGCGTGGATTTTTTGTTACAGAGGAAGATGCCGTTTCAATCGCTGGATAATTTTTATGAACAGGCAGATAATTTCTCCTCACTTTATGAGCGCATCGTAGAGTTTCTGATCCGTGAAGCGGATCGCCTGCAAGAGGTGGTGTATTTGGTGCCTGGGCATCCGGGTGTGGCGGAACGCAGTGTTCAGCTTCTAAGGGAGGCTGCTAAATCAGGGGAAGTGGAAGTTCATTTTGGTGCAGGGCAAAGCTTTGTCGATGATTTGTTGCTGCGTTTAGGTGTAGACCCTGTCGAGGGACTTTTGTTGCTGGATGCCACCGCACTTCGGGGCGATATGTTGTTGCCAAAAGCGCACACGATCATTATGCAACTTTACAATCAGGCTGTCGCTAGTGAGACAAAAGTATTGCTTTCAGAAGTGTATGGGGATGAGTGGGAAGTCACCATCGCAAGTGCAGTTGGTATTGACGGGCTGGAGAGGATACAGAAAGTACCGCTGTATGAACTGGATCGAACACCGGGGATTGATCACCTTACTACGTTGTATATCCCGCCATTGCGCGGAGATAGTATTTTCGGTGAATGGTCAGAACTAGTGGAAATTGTTGCGAAACTTAGAAGTCCGGATGGATGTCCATGGGATCGGGAGCAGACACATACGTCTTTGCGACCATATGTGATTGAAGAGGCATACGAAGTGGCACAAGCTATCGATGAGGGCAATGTCGATGAACTCGTTGAAGAATTAGGTGACGTGCTATTGCAAGTGTTGCTACATAGCCAGATTGGCCGTGATGAGGGCGATTTTCAGGTTAGGGATGTTATCCATGTATTATGCGCCAAATTGATACGTAGGCACCCGCATGTGTTTGGAGAGGCGTCTGTAGTGACGGCGGGAGATGTGGTGAACAACTGGGGTGAAATTAAAAAAACAGAAAAAGCACAAATGGCTCATTCACTACTTGATGTGGTTAAAAAGGGGCAATCACCACTCAAAGAGAGTAATGAATTGCAGAAAAAGGCAGCCAAAGTGGGCTTTGATTGGCCAGAGATAGCGCCTGTTTTTGCTAAAATTGATGAAGAGTTGTGCGAATTCAAAGAGGCCAGTAACTCTGAGGAGCAAATCAAAGAATTTGGGGACATACTGTTTTCGGTTGTGAACTTAGGTCGTCATTTTGGAATTGACCCAGAGCAGGCGCTTGCTTACACCAATCAGAAGTTTCGACGTCGGTTTTTAGCTATTGAACAAGCGTTAGCAAGCCAAAATTTAGATATTTTAAAGGTTGAACTTGCAATTCTCGATGAATTTTGGCAAAATGCGAAAGAAAAAGCTAACTCGCAGCAGGAGATTGTTGGGTTCAAGACGAATAGTGAGCAGTGAAAATTATTGCCTTGGAAAGGGGCTAATCGTTTTTATGAATAAAGTTGACCTAATTAACAAAGTGGCCGAAAAAAGCGGCTTAAAGAAAAAGGACGTAGAAGCAGCCGTCAATGCATTTTTGGATTCCATTTCTGAAGCATTGTCAGAAGGGGATAAAGTGCAACTGATCGGTTTTGGCACATTTGAAACCCGCACGCGCAAAGCGCGCAGTGGTCGCAATCCGCAAACTGGTGAAGTGATTTCTATTCCGGAATCATCCGTGCCAGCATTTAAGCCAGGGAATAAGCTCAAAGAAGCAACAAAGTAATGCGCTTGGACAAGTACCTAAAAGTATCTCGGCTTGTTAAGCGCCGCACTCTGGCAAAGGAACTTTGTGACAGTGGACGGGTGGAAGTGAATGGGCGATCCGCCAAAGCAGGCACAGAGATTCAAATAGGCAACCTATTGAAAATCCGTTATGGTTCTCGCATCATGAACGTGAAGGTAGAAAAGATCGTGGAACAGGTGCGAAAAGAACATGCGGCTGAACTTTATCAAGTGTTAGGAGAAGAACGCATCGTTGGAATGACTGACAAAGCATTTGATGAGGGAGACGACCTCGAAGAGTAGGTCGTCTTTTGTTCTATTTTTTTCTTTCTGGCCATATGGTTGAACAAGCAGTACAAGGCCGAAAGAGAGGGAAGCATAGTGGTAGAAGATCGGCAAGGGCGCGAAGTGGCCAAGCATCAAGTGTTAATGGTGGGCAGGGAATTTGTTGAGGTGACAGGAGTCACGGGAGTGGAATCATTTGACATTAGTGAATTTGTATTGCAGACTACGAACGGCATGCTGTCACTAAGAGGAGAAAATTTGCACATCAAGGCGCTTGATTTGGAAAATGGTCTGGTTTCCATTGAGGGGTCAATTGATGATCTAGCTTATTTGGAAGGCGGCCGCATGGAAAAACGGGGTAAGAAGCTCTGGGGCCGTCTCTTGAAGTAGGCGGGTGGTCAGTGTGGATCTATCTCAACAATATGCCACGTTGATCTTAATGCTGCTGTCAGGGGCTGTAATGGGCATTGTATACGATGTGTATCGCACTGCGATCAAGGAATGGCGTTTTCTGCGAAATTTTTCTGCATTATGGGATGTTCTTTATTGGGTAGTGGCGACGGTATTTGTATTTACTATGCTACTTGGTGCCAACCACGGGGATGTTCGCATCGTTGTTTTCTTGTTGCTAGGGGCAGGCTGGTGGTTGTATACGCTGACTATCCGGTTCTTGGTGGTGGCAGTAACGACAACCATCATTCGCGGGATTCTCGCAGTACTACATTGGCTAATGATGCTACTCTATCGCATTGTGGTATTGCCATTGTTTTTTCTCTTTAAGGTCATTTGGGGAACCATCAAACGTGTGAATCGCGCAATGGAAAAAATGGAAATTATCATTGTATGGCCGATTGCATTCACAGGAAAAAGTATCATTCACCTACTTGAAAAGAAGGAAGAAGACGATGACAAGACGAATAACTAACGATGTCTTCGTATCTTTCATTTGCTAGGAGTGGCCGTGATGGGCACCAGTGTAGTTGTAAAACGCAAGTTCAGACGCAAACGGGTACGGTTGTGGTATTTGCTTTTGACTGCCGTTTTCTTGTGGGGAGGATACGTGTATGTTTTTGTGCAGCGGCCCGTACTTGCACAGCAGGAAGCGGAAAAATCCAAGTTGAGTAGCGCATTAAGTTTATCTAAATTGCAATATAGAAATTTGAATCGGCAAGTGATCAATCTGCATCAAAGTAGTTATATCGCCTACATGGCTCAGAAGAAATACAACTTGGTCAAACCCGGAGAAGTATTATTTGTGTCGAAATAAACAAATATTATTTAATGTTTGCATTATTTTCTTGACACCTTTTTTTGACCTTCTGTATAATCTAAATTGGATACGTATCATTTAGAGGGGGATCTTTCTCTTTTATGGCAGTTGAACTTGGCAGTAAATTAGATGGCAAGGTTACAGGGATCACAAACTTTGGCGCGTTTGTGTTGCTTCCCGGTGGGGAAACGGGTCTTGTCCACATCTCAGAAATTTCTGACACTTACGTTAAGGATATTCACGATCATCTAAAAGTGAATGATCCGGTTAAGGTCAAAGTCATCAACGTTGAGAATGGCAAAATTGGCCTTTCTATTCGCCAAGCGGCAGAAAATGCCACTCCTCAACCAACAGAACGCCCTCGCAAACCACGTGGTGGATCCTCCCATCATCCGGGTACTCGCGTCACTTTTGAAGACAAGATGCTTCGTTTTATGAAGGATAGCGAGGATCGCTTACAGGCACTCAAGCGTAGTGAATCGAAGCGTGGGGGTCGCGGTGGTCGCAGAGGATAATTGCAATCGGAGTGTAACGATGCGTTAGTTATGCTCTTTTTTGAAGTCTTTTTGACAATTTTAAAATATCGACCATTTCCATCGCAATTCCGTGTACATTAGTAACTACCAGTACTTATTGAAAGTGGGTGTGTTTATGTCGCTTCATCCATGGTTGATGGCTTTGTTTATGGCTATATTTACCATTATGTCTTTAATGAGCTT
>JAJZCJ010000089.1 GCA_021846145.1 Bacillota bacterium | reverse complement strand
TAAAACTTTATATAATAAACTCAACTTTCTCACACTGAAATAGACAGATAGACCTTGATATAACTGGGCAAACCGCTCATCCATTCCTGGAGTTGACGGCGAATCAATTTTGAGATTCGTTGGTTGGCTTTTTCCACCACTTCATTGATGATTTCCACCAGTTGGTTGAGTGCCACCGCCCAATCTAGTACAGCTACTTCGTCACATAAAGCCAAAAATAATCCGCCTAAGGTTCGCTGATCCGTGCTGAGTCGGTGTTGCCAAGCCAATAGAATGTAGCGGGAAAATACAATCGTCGTATGGCCGATCATCATGTCGTAGGAACGCCCCTGGAACTCCTTTTGGAGCCGCAACAACGACTTCGTGCATTTGAAAAATACTTCAATAACCCAGCGAATTCCGTAAATTCGGATGATCTCTTCCACTGTCAGCGTGATATCCGTGCTAAGCATCGCCAACCACTCATTCTTCTTGCTCCGATGCCGCACAAAGACCATCATGATCGGAATGCCAGGGACGAGTTCGGCTCGAACGCATCGCAGGATACTCTTGTTCAACGTTCCGACTGGCGTCGCAGCGTGGTACAGTTCCTTCAGCGTCAGTCGTTTGCCCTCAAATAGATAACGCTGATTACCTGCTTTCACCATGCCAATCACATCCATGCCTCTGTCCCGAATCGCTTGGATCAGCGGAGCAAAAGTAAACCAACTGTCCATCAACACATAGGAAGCGTTGACTGGAGCGAGGACAACACAACCTCGTGGAGGGAAGGACCCTTGCTTTGTTCATACTTTTTGAGGAGGTACGGCTGAGTGAATGCCAAGCGGCTAACCACACCAAAAGAAAAAGTCCAACAACTCCAAGAGAAGTTAGGTCATGCAGCCAAGGAAAGCAAGAAACGCAGATTCCACACCCTGTACGACAAAGTGCACCGTCGGGATGTGCTGTGGGAGGCTTGGAAGCGAGTGCGAGCCAATAAAGGGGCAGCAGGTATCGACGGGGAAACGCTCATGGACATTGAGAAAATGGGTGTTGCCCGGTTCCTCATGGATTGTGAGGCCAGTCTTCGAGAAAACCGCTACCACCCGCAACCAGTCAGGCGCGAAATGGTACGCCAAAAAGAGACAACGACGACGATGGATGAGTAGCTATCGTGAAATTAACGTGATCGCGAAAGCACGTGGACTGTCTACACTTGTGTAATTCGTAAAGCGCATGAATGACGAACATCGGAAAGCCGTATGAGGGAAAACCTCACGTACGGTTTGATGAGGAGGGGCTGAATAAAATCAGCCCTTCACTCTAGCTGAAAGCCGCTGGTTCGTTTGTCGATGTCTTCGTTGATCCCTCGGAGTTGTGATTTTGTTGAACTAAGTAGGGAAAAATCAAGGGGAAGAAAGGTATGTCCATCAGACCATCCCAACGTCAGCATACGAAATCCCTTGTAATAGCACTGTTCCGCATGATCCCAAAAGCGTGCCAACAGTTCCACTGTCTTACTACAATTGCGACTAATCATAGAGTCATCCACAATCAGCACACTGACCCGCTGACTGGACGTTAGCGCCTTTGTTTTCTGCACCGCTTCGGCACTGAATGAGGTGAGAAATCGCCGCCATGAAAATCGAGGATGATTCAAGAAACGATAGACCGCATCTTTCCCAGGGAACGACGCGCCCTTTGCACTTTCGAGCAGTTGAAACCAATTGCGATGGTGAAAGATTAGGGCAAAGACAATCTGGAACAAATGAAGGCAGGAAAAGCCAAAACGTTTGGTGATGCCTGCTTTCCTTAAATGGTAAGGAACTCGTAATTCTTGAAAAACAGAGTTGATTTCACTGGGCAATTGATTGTTGAGATCATCATGGGCTATCATGGAGGAGAAGCACCTCTTTCGTTTTGTGTGGTTGTGACTGGTCAAATCCACTATACCAAACGAAGAGGTGCTTTTTCATTGTCAATGTTCATAGTTAATCAGCAAAATCCCTTGATCATTCAAGCCTTCAAGCAGATTTTAGCTCTGAGAAAGTTGAGTAATAAACTATAATTCATCTGTATAAAGTCTTGACTTTCAATCAAGATAGTTGACCCATTTATCAGGAATTTTTAATACGTTTTTTCATTAATTTTAAATTTTTACGAAAACAAAAATGTGTGGAACTCGACCAACTTCATTGACTATTTGAAGTTCAGTAGGGGACTCCACCCCACAAAAGATAACTCTCCTTATATAGAGGCGGGAGTCCGTCCGACGATATGATTTTCCTGCATATTGATTCGGTTCGATTGCATAAACACAAGTTTACACTGTATAAATACTTCGCATCCAAATAATATGTTTTTTGGTTTCGTTGGATAGATTCATGTTTACTGAAAGGCCCTACATCAGATCCCTGTGTTGAAACCACCACATCCCCAAAATAAGGATAATACACCCAGTACCTATGGCAGCAATGAGGATCAACCAAAAGAGCGTAGACGACACTACGCCTTGAAGTGAAGATGTAAGCATACCGTAGTCTAGGTAGATCAAACGCATAGGCCATGTCCATGGAATGAATGGCCAGATATTATTCCCGAGTGTAGTTGCTCCCCCGAGGATGGAAGATACCAAAGTACCAATAGCCCCACTTCCAATTGATACTGTCCATCCAGCTCCCTCCGCTAACCAGAGTGCTGTCCATACCCAAGGCAATGTTCCTAACCAATTGACTGCCAAAGCGGAAGCAAATAAAAAGAACGGAAATGGATGTGGCACTTCAAGCAAACGCCCAACCACATACAACAACGCCCAGAACCACAACGAAAAGAGCAGGCCATACAATGCTAGTACGGCTGCCTTCGCTAGGTAAAGCAAGGCTGGTTGCACTTCACGCATTCTTAGCGCACGCCATCCATCAGAAGATGCCTCCATCTCCCCTGCAAGCCCTGCAATTAACCCCCAACCGATTGGAATCCACAGACCAGACCAAAATTCATTCCCGACGTTAAATACTGTTAGCCAAGCTGTGGCATCTAGGCGGTAAGGAGCGGAATAGATATAAACTGCCGCAGCGATCACGAGTGGAGCCAGTAACAGAAACCGCGGTATGCTCGAATGTCTATATTTGCACCACTCTGAGGAAATTGCATTGAACATATCGTTACTTAACCTCCCGACGTTCAAACAAAAATGCGCTTAATGTCACAACAATTGCAGTTACAACAACACTGAGGATGAGACCCACAAAAATAACGTCCTGATTCCAGAAAACACTCCCTTTTTGTAATGGTAATCCGTTGATGTTGAATCCAAAAATAGGCATTAGGATACGTCCGGACCAAGCCCAAGGCATGATGAACCAGTAGGGTTTTTCTGCAACTATCATTCCTACAAACATGCCAATAAACCCCCAACCCACGGCCAAACCCAGACTCACACGGACGGCCAGCCACAACATGATAGCAAGCTGAGGAAGTACTGCAATCCATACGAACACGAGGCCCTCTATTAGTTCGCCCCATGGAACACTATTAGGAAGACCCCAGAACAAGAAATTCACCAACACCACATATGTGCCAAACAGCACGCTCGCTACCAGGAGTTGAATCGCCACAACTAAATACTTCGCGAGATATAACCTACTTGGACGAATGGAACGGGTGCAGAGTACGTTCCAACTGTTCGACCGCCTTTCGTAGAACTGCGAAAGTTCCGCCAAAAGCGTCACCATGATTGACATGCCTATGATGGACCACCAGTTGAATGTATTCATCAACTTTGTGCTCCATATATGGTCCGAAGGCATTAGAACGGCTTCCGCCAATACTAGCAGCAATGGCCAGCACACAATTATCCACCATGTGAGCGTTCTACGATACTTGATCCACTCAGCAGCGAACTCCTGGTTCATTTGGTATCGCCTCTTTCCTGACTAGAAACAAACCGAAAGAAGATATCTTCCAGATCTTCTTTCCCGTCGCCTTCTTGCATGAGCTCCTCTAAAGAACCTTGATACTGAAGTCGACCCTCACTCAAAATCCCCACATCGGTAACCATTTGAGCCACTTCAGATAGGATATGGCTCGAAACAATAACCGTAATCCCCTGATTCATGAAAGAACTAATCAAGCTTCGCATCTCGCGGATGCCAATAGGATCGAGTCCATTGGTCGGTTCATCGAGAATGAGCAATTGAGGATGATTAAGCAAAGCAATAGCAATACCCAAGCGCTGTTTCATCCCCAGAGAGTATGTGGACGCCTTCTTCTTCTTTGCTACATCGAGTAAGCCGACGATTCGCAAAACCTCATCTAACCGATCTTTCGGAAGTCCCAATAGTCGACGATGAATCTCAAGATTTTCCCGTCCAGTCAGGTGTCCATATAAGCTTGGGCTTTCAATTAGCGCTCCAACAGAGGATAGGTTTGAACGTTTCCACAATTCCTGAAACAACGAAATATCCCCAGATGTAGGGTGCAATAGACCGACAAGCATTTTTAGTAGCGTTGTCTTGCCAGCACCGTTTGGACCAAGTAATCCATAGACTCTTCCTTCAGGTACACGAAGGTTCACATCCGCAACGGCTACTTGCCGCTTAAAACGTTTTGTCAACTGCCTAGTTTCTATAACCCATTCCATGTTCCTATCTTCCTTTCCGCTATGCGATAAAATAGAGAATGCACAACATACAGATTTTATACATAATAATCCATTTGTGTGATACACTACTGTCTATAGCTCCCTTTGCTCCATTTCAATGGCATATTGCTTGCTGAATCGTCCGCCTTTAGCAAGCAGTTCATTCGGAGCCCCCTCTTCCACCATACATCCATTGTCAAGTACAACAATCCGATCTGCCTTACAAGCCAACGACATACGATGAGTTATAACGATCATAATGCGGTTTTTCGCATAGAGCCTTAGCTCCTTAAATAAATGTTCCTCTGCGTTCACATCGGCACCAGATGTGGGTTCATCCATGACAAATATTGCACCATCACGTTGCAACGCTCTGGCGAGCGCGAGCCTCTGCCACTGCCCTGTGCTGATTTGAACGCCGTCAGAAAACCATTTTCCTAGACGAGTATCAAGCCCCCGAGGAAGTTGTGATACAACTTCCTCGGCACCTGCTGCAATAAGAACGTTGCTCAAATCACTGAAATCAGTTCGTTCAATTCGACCGATTGTCACATTCTCTCGTGCCGACAGTTCATAGTGACCAAACTTTTGAAATACCGCCGTCATTTGGCGATGAATAGATTCGACACTATACCCAATAGAATCCTTTCCATTCAAAAAAATTCGTCCGGATGTAGGTCGATACAAATGCAATATAAGTTTGGATAATGTTGTTTTCCCTGAACCGTTAGCTCCTACAATGGCCAAAATCTGACCTTGGTGGGCGGTAAAGCAGATATCAGACAGAGCGTCCTGAGTTCTTCCCGAATACCGATAACCCACAGACTGAAATTCGATGAATCGAATCTCTTCCGTCCAATCATTCGCCCCCAATTCTCCTTCGCTGACTGACGTATCAATGAACTCCACCAGATTTCCGAAGAAAAGGGCAGCCTTATACGCACCTGCAACACTTACGGAAAGAGCATACAGACTTGCGGCAAACTGAACGACAGCTCCCGTATACATAGAAAAATCACCAATGGTAAACTTATGATGTGTAGCTGTCAGAAGGAGAACATATATCATTACGAATACAATGCCCACCATACCGATTAGTTGAGCGATAATACTATACAATGTACCCGCGTTTACGACATGTTTACGTCTACTAAATATTAAATCGAACAACGCTCTATAACGCCCCAAAAAATAAGGTCCAATATTAAATAGCTTAATTTCATGAATAAGCCAATCGGATTCAAGTATGTATGAAAAATAACTTCGTTCTCGATCAAGAGGAGTCAGTTCTCGACTAACCTCGTAGAGTTTCCGTTCGTACCTATTTTGCACAATTATGCCCGGTAATGCCGCTATAAAGAGTAGCGGCGATACCCACCACCCAAGACTCCATAACAAAAGTAGGTATGACCCTACGACGACAACCGACCGGATCGCCTGAAACATATTCCTCAAAAGTTCCATGGCTCGCCCATTGCTTGCTTGAACCGCTCTTTGTAACGCATCGTAAAACGAGCTGTCCTCAAACCAAGAAAGCGGAGCTGAATTTGCGTGAACTAGCACCTCAGATGAAGCCGTATTTTCAATCAGTAGGTTCAGAAGAACGCGATAGCGGTTCATCAACAGCCCCATTCCGCTTGCTAATAAACCGCTGGCAGCCTGTAAGGAAACAAGAAGGACAACGCCATTAAGATCATCAGCGTTGCCTGTCCGAAGATAAGAAGAGAAACCATTCATAACAAGCTTTAGCAAATACAACTGAAAGACAGGTATGAGCCCTGCAGAAATCTCTAAGGTTATCAACATGGTTACGTACCATGGACTAATCCTCCATATCAAACGACCGACGCGCCAAACTATTCGATAGAGCGGCTGCCCGTTAGGTTCATCGTGTCCACTTAAGAATGTATTTTTTATAACAGGCCGCAAGGATAACCATAAATCCCGAATCTTCATGAATGCTCCTTCTCAATTCGTTATGTCAACAATTAACCTAACCCAACTTTCGTTTTCCAAGTTACGTTTTAACCACATAACAGGAAATTTTCGACCAAAATGAGAACATAAACCCACATTATACCGTTTAGTTTTACGATTGTAGTGACCAAAATCCATCCCCGTGGGATATCATTCCATTTGACAACCGCGTTGCAACTGTTCATACTAATCGTAGCTCCATTTTCTCATCCTCACACTGGAAAATCCTCACTTGTAGTGCCCGAAAAAAATCAACTTTCCTTGTACAGCAAGGCTTGAGAGCATCTCGAATCGAAAGTTGGACTAACACCATACCTGCTTAATTCAACAAAAAAACCCTGTCCCATCCTAACGCCCTATTTGGTTCGTTGCCTGATAACAGAACAAGCGCAGTTCCAATCGATCCGTTCAACAATCCAGAATTGTCCACTATTGTGTTATCGTCCTCCCGAGCCCGAAATCCTAAGAGAGTTTCTGGTGTGTATGCAGATATCACTGCATCAGTTAAAGTTGCCGATAAGCGGTCAAATCTTTTATCGCCAGTATTTTTAGCAAATACCTGCACAATTCTCAATACACCTGCAAGCCCATGGCAAAAGGTAGGTGAGTAACTACTGATATCAACTGTCATTTGTTCTACTGCGGCACATAGCGCATCTTCACTAAAGCGCTGTGCATTCCGATCACCCAGTGCTTCGCCCGCAAGCCAGAGGGCTCGTGCGATACCCGGTAAACCATAACACCATGCAACTCTAGCGATTTTCGGGTCGCTTATCACGCCATCTTCCTCAACTCTTGCTGAATATGGAACCATCCAACCCGTTTTCGTATTAGAATCTATCAATGATGCCACCCAGTTACTGAGACGTTTTATCGTATCGTCAAGACCCGACCTTTGAATCCCCCCAATCTTAGCCAGTGCTAATACTGCAATAATCCCTGGAATACCGTGCGCCATGCCAAAGTTAACCACAGCCGTTTTAGCGTATGGCATATATATGTGAGCATCTTCGGGGGAGACGCAAAATCCTATCGGTCCCTTAAGTGCTCGACCAATTATCCAATCCAGAACATCCATCAATGTATCGTGTTCATGTCCTCCTTCCTCGTAAACACTGAGTAGACATGCTGCGATTCCAGTTGCCCCTGACACCAGATCATAGGCTTCGACAGGGATCTCCGTCTGTTCCATTGAATAGGGCCATTGTTTTATCCTTGCAATAATATGGTCTTCAAGCACATTAAGAGTACTTCCATAGCGTCGTCTTGAGTCTGATGCATAGTGCGTAGCAAACAAAAGACCGCTTAATCCCGAAAAAAGCCCAGAACCTAGTCTAGATCCCATAACTTCGTACGAACGAATCGCTCGCTCCAAATAACGATGTGCCACATGTTCCCAACCTGCATTAGGTTCTTGTCTAGAAAGTACACTATAAGCGATTACTAATCCGGCATCGCCATAGCCAACAGACATTGGTAGCCATTGCAGCCTACCTAACGATTGTTCCTTAGCGCGTTCAATGCTTTGACATAAACGATCATCCTCGGCGAGACGAACCATTACATCTCGAGCGATTTGTCTAGCCTGAACCTGGTGCGTTTGTTCCATTTGATCTTGGTTACCGCTATCTACATAAGTAGACCCCACATGCATTTATACTCACCTCACTTGAACTCGACTGTCGTGGCGAAGTGCATCATATGCTCGCCCAACATGATGATATACCTGCGCCTCGTCCGACGGCATGATTCCCAAGCGATTCAAATGCATGTGCGCCAAACTTGGCAATAATCTCTGGATAGTGCCTTCCGCATCTATAGAAACTCGCGAACAAAATTCCCGTATAGACTGAGATAAATGATTAGGTGCGCCAAGTAAATCTTGGCTTGTCCTATCCAAAAGTGTCTTCATAATCACTCTGCGGCGCTTCCGGAAGGCGTCACCTGCTTCCCTTTTTGAATACTGTCCTTGGCGATCATCTTGAGCCGTACTGATGAAGTTCCAGATTTCTTCCTCGGTCAACCCGAGCAGAGTTAAAAAATAATGAAGAGAAATAACACCTAAAGTAACTTTATCTTCAAATACTTTCTTCAATCGCTGATGTTGGAGTATCTGAATAACTGTCCTAGAATCTAAATGGAAGAATTCCTCGGATATATCCATTGTCCTAAAGCCACCGTATCGCCGCACTTCTCTGTCATATGTGTCCAACATGATCCTTGAAACCAGCCCGTTTAAAAAGTAACTACGTAACCAGAAGGAGATATTATGGTACACTTCTTTATTCAAAGTACCAGGGTCACCATGTATTCTTAGTCGAATGTGAGGTACAGGATCAATATAGCGCACAAAAAACCACTGACAGTTGAAACTGACGAGTTCTCGTTGTGCAAATTCTCCAAACTCTATGAGAAGGTCATCTTGGTATTCCTTGTCACCGTATAATTTGAAAAATAGCCAATCACTTCCAGGTGGCTTAGATAATTCATCTTTATTTCCCGTTACTGGCAGATTCTCAGCTGAGCATACTCGTTCCGGTCGGGGATTAACCGCCAGCAACGGAACGATGAGTTCTCCAACATAATCTCTTCCCTCTGCGTCCTTGACCCAATGTGACACGAGATTCTCCTGAAGAGAAATGCTGCGAAGAGCATTTCTCTTCGACGTAACATGCCTGTGAAGCAAGAGTAAATTGCTCATCAGTTCCAAATCCAATGGAATGTACATGTCGCCTTCATCAATCAGCAACACCAAACTCGGGAGAGACCAGTCCATTTTCCATTGTATAAATCGTTCCTTCCATACCTCAAACGGCATATCCTGTTTTAGATCTGAACTCACAAACCAACGTGCCAAACTCAGAACAATATTTCCACTTGCTACACGAGGCAGATAAGGTAACGATCTTGCTGCACCCCAATCAAATCCAGTAACCTTACCCACTCCATCCTCAGATATTTCCTGAAGAATCCGGCAAACTTCCGGAGCCATAGTGGGGTTTAACAAATGCATACTTCGCAAAATGACCCTCTTCCCAGATTTTCTGTCACGAAGGTATAGACCTTCAAACCATGCCCCAACCATAATATCCTCCACGTAAATTGTACGGTCAACATCATATGATGGCTGCAAATTAATAGGAAGTTCGTAACTGTAAGCACGTGGTCGCAGAGCCACATTCGCCGCATGTCCAGATGTAGGAACGTACGCTAAGTCACAAAAAATGATGGCTGGATTTAAATTTTCCTCCCATAATGCGTGAGCATTTAGTTCTGATGTGATTTCGTCAGGTAATACATGACAGAAACGTCCAATGGACTTCCAAGCCGGGGTATCTCCAACCCGAGGCGCAACCACAATTCGGGACTCTTCTCTTTCAGTAATACTGTTTGTGGAATACTCAATCTGGACAAACATATCCAGTGAATTCGGAAGCCCTCGCTCCCATTCTGGATCAATCTCCAATTGTTTAATCAGTGATTCATCAAGATGAATCTCTCTTATGCCCTTCCGAACTGCCATACCAGCCAGTTCTAAGAGCACACGATCACGTTTTCTAGTGGCTTCGTTCTGCTCAATCCATTGTGTGGAGCTTGAGTACCCTTCGGGTAGCCCCAGTCCAGTAGTTTCGTCAATCAGCTCGAGTAATGGTATTTCCTCGTACGTATATCGTTCCATAAATTTACGATGATAATTTACTATCCAAGGATAACGTCGGGGCAGCGCACTCAACCTGAAAAGGAGCCTAGCAGCCTGATCGCAACTACGAACTATTTCCTTGGAAAGAAAATTGGACTTCAGGGCAATCGATGTATCTGTCGCTACATAATGTTGCGGACGATTTTCCTTGTTTTTAGAGAGTGAGAAGATTTGATTGAGAATGTTTGTAGCCTTACCGATGGGTAGACTTGAAGCTTGATTTAACAGGTTTTGCATTTCCGATGCAACGCATAGGTCTTCGCCCAACTCACTTTCTCGGTCTATGGAACCCTCATGAAAGTTTTGAAGGAGATCTTCGAGGGGATCTGGACGATACAGAGAAGGCCTAGCATCAGATAAAAGGAATTCATGTTCGACAAGCGTTTTAAGAACACTTTCAACCTTTATTAATTCCGTCCCCGGAAACATTTGAAAAATAAAATCAACAAGTTGTTCCCAACTACGAGATATGCGTGCATAACGGAGTACAGCGTCCACAAGCGTTGTGTTTCGAATACTGTTTTTCGGTTGATTTGCAGCAACTAAAATTTCCAATCGATACCATTTGGTACGTGTGGATGGATTGGTAACAAAGCTTAAAAACTCATACGCACTTAACTCCATTTTGCGAGCCAATTTCCGTACATACTCACAGTCCGCTCGAGATTTTCTTACGTATTTGTCTAAAGTATCCAGTTTAACATCGGTATGATCCGATAATTGCAACGGAGCAATACCCGCTAGTTCGGCGAATGGCGTCGGACGTCCGCCTGCCCTTAGAATGTACTTGGCAAGTGTATGATCCTGTTTATTCCATGTAGAGGTGCCCCTTTGAATATTATCCTTACCATTATGAAGTTGTTGAAATAATGATGGACTGGCAGATAGAATTGCTTCTTTAAGAACGTTACCGC
>JAJZCJ010000088.1 GCA_021846145.1 Bacillota bacterium | reverse complement strand
CTTCTAAACTGGATAGCCTCTCTGCCTAGTTATATCAAGGGGTATCTGTCACTTTTGACATGCGAAAGTTGAGTTATTAATGAGGGACTTTTCAATTAGTACACCATAATGCATGATAACCAATAGGCGATCTTTCTCACCGAGTTCAATGGATCTGTATACAATTCTGTAGCCAAAGGTAAGAATACGCTGAGCAATAAACTCAATTACTTTATGGGACTGGTGGAATAGCATTTTGAAGCTTAGAGTAAAGAAATTCAGCAATCGCCTTTAAAAAACTGTAGCTTTGTGTGATATAGAGAAATGTATTGAGGTTGTAACACAACGGTCTGAACATGAATTTGGAGTAGGCAGTGATGGACTTTGGAATATTTACGAGGAAAGAATACCTAATTATAGTGGAGGTATGAAGTGAGCCTAAAACGTAGTGAAATTCACAAATGTGAAATTTAACAAATAAGTAGGGCCTGCTGAATGGGGATTTTGCCCTGTATTTAAAGGATTTTTACCCCTCTATGTCGATATGATATGCATATATTTCCCTTAATTCCACATAAAAGCCGTGCATTTGGAGGGTTGATCGTGTACCGTCATTCCGAATACCAATTCCTACCTCCCGATGATTTTTTCCTCCCATTTGGCGGAAGGTTGAATCCAGAAAATCGCTGGGTCAAACTTACGTTCATGATTCCCTGGGTTGCGACTCAAAAGTTGTTGGTTATCATGCGGTTCAAATCCGTTCGTCCAGAACTGCGGACGCGAACCTACCGTGACGTGGGATAGTGGTAACGCGGTCTGGCGATAGCTCACGGGACAATGTAGCCGCGCCAGATAGAGTGAATTCGGGCCGAAGCTAGGTTGAGAAGTGCGTGGTGAATACCAGTGAACCCATATAAACCGCAATACGCAAACAAGCGAAAAACCTTGATACGCTCGAGCCAAAAGGCATATCACTACCATGTTTTATAAAAGGCCCTACACCATACCCACTACCTCCGTCAATTTCCCGATAACGGAATATAAGTACATTAACATAATTGTACAAATATACTCCTGTGGTCGATATGTACCCCAAAAAGGTATGGGAATCTCATCGAATCTGCTTGATTGCAAAGTCATATTGTAATAATATATTATTACAATATGACTTTGAGGGGGTGGACAAATGACGAATTAGAGCCTAGATGCAAGCAATGGCATGCCACAGTATTTGCAACTTAAGCAGCAAATTTTCCAGAACGAAAGGGAAGCGGGATACCAACTTCCGACAGTAAGGCAGATGGCTGTTGATATCAGTATCAACGTATACACCGTTAGTCGCGTATACCAAGAAGTTGAAAAGAGGGTTTTATTCGCACTCAACAAGGAAGGGGAGCATTTGTTCGCTCACAGGCGGATCATAATGCATGCTAGGATGCTACAATTGCGTAATTATTTAATGAAAAAACATGGGGGGATGATTATGACGGTCTCATTGAATGAAGAAAAGGCTCCGATACAGGGTTGGTTAGGTTTAATCGCAACATTATTATGGGTTAGTGCAATTTTTAAGCCTATCGGCTTTATTATTGACTCTCTATGGTTATCGTTTCGAAGGCTTTTCACAACTCCGAATATACATTGGGTAGAACTGATCTCAACCCCGACTGTACATGGGATAGATTTAGTGACTTCTTTTGGCGCTAGCATTATTGCAATTATCGCGTTGATCAAATTCATGAAAAGACGAAGGGATTTTATAAACTGGTTTATAGGGCTTCAAAGCTGGGCGATTTTACGTAATTTTGTTATTTTACTTATTTGTATAGGCGGCATTGTTTATGCTCGCATTGAATGTCACCATTGGCGGCGTAGTTGCTATAAGTCACTGTCGGTTAAAGGAGAAATTCCACTCGAAGCGTAGTGCAAAACGGAATACCTCCTTTAACCGACATCATTTATACTTGTGAAGGGTGTGTCCACAAATGTGGAATAGAGGGGTTTGGCGATCCATGTAGAAAACACCACTGGAATCGGGTAGATTCCAAGTGGTGTTTTCATTTGGCTGGAGTACGGATGAATGGTTTCCCAGCCCTTATCCGTGCATCCAAATCAACTGCCCAAAGGCAGAATTCCTATGCCCATCGTAGGCTACATTGGTATCATCGTCAATAGCCATGAACCAGGCCATTTGCGATTCGTTTATGAATTGCACATTTCTTCGCTTTGCCCCACAGATTTTCCTTGTATTCATTGCCTCTATTCGCTGACGCACGGACATGGCTCCTATCCCCGAACCGTCCATTTTGAGGATCATAGCGAGGACTTTCGCGCCCATCGTCGCCGTTGCCCCGTCTGTAAAAGGACGTTTGGAATCCTTCCAGAAATCGTGGCCCCCTACCAGCGTGTGGCAGTTGCCGTGCAGGAGATCGTAGTCAAGAAACTCGCGAGCGGTGTCAGCTATGCCAAAGTGGCTGAGTCCAGCCCCTCTCCCCTCGGCTCGCTTTCTACGCAGACGCTCAAACGTTGGTACTTTCGCAGTGTCCTACAAATCCACGACATCACCGCTCGGTTTACGGCCCTTGTGCTGTCACAACAGCCAGATGTCCTGTCCCCGACCATTCCAATGTCGGTTCGTGAGCGAACCGTCTGTTTCTTTTATGCACTCGGTGAAAGGTGGCAGGTCGCCGTTGGGTTGGGTGCCAGTGCAGCTTGGAACGTGTTGCGTATCGCGGTTTGCCTATTTGCTCCATCGGTGTCGGTGAACAGGGTGTCGTATGGCCTGTCACCTGGACATTCCCCGTAAATCCGGTGATTCATCCCACACAAAGTGATCTCTAGTGTGAATGACCCGACATCTCGACAATAGGATTATCCCAAAGGTTGAGGAGAGATCTCATGAACGAAGAAGAACGAAGGCAAATCGCCCTGTTCCGCTATGAACTCATTTGCGTGCTCCTGCAAAGCCCGCATCGCGGGGCACTGCAAGCACAACTTGAACAGGTGGCAAAACGTGTTTATGAAGTCCCCGGAGGTATTCAGAAGCGCTTCTCCATTCGTACGCTGGAACGGTACATGGCGGACTACAGAAAAGGCGGACTCGATGCACTGTATCCCCAAGCACGCGATGATCGTCACCGTCCGCGTGCCCTGCCACAAGCAGTCATTGACCGGGCGATAGTATTACGACGAGAACAACCCGCCCGCACAGTGGAACAACTGATTACCATGCTCGAAATGGAAGGCATGGCCCCAAAGGGGGTGCTCAAGCGGAGTACCTTATCCGTGCATTTACGAAAGGCAGGTCTTGCCCGTGCCAAAGCTATTCGTAAATCTCAAGTATGGCAACGTTATACGGCCACGCGTGTCCACGAGGTCTGGCAGAGCGATGTCTGCGATTCACTACGCATCCCTGACCCGCAAATGAACGGGCAGATGCGCGTCGCCCGCTTGTTTGCCGTACTTGACGACAAGTCGAGATATATCTGCCAAGCTACGTACTTCTTTCGCGAGAATCTGCCGACGCTCGAAGAAACTTTGAAGAGAGCGATTTCCAAATACGGAACTCCGGAAAAATTTTACTGCGACAATGGACCTGTCTTTCAAGCGACGCACCTGACGGAAATTGCCGCTCGGTTGAAATTCAGAGTGGTTCACTCGACCAAATATTTGCCTCAGGGGCGCGGCAAGATTGAAAAATGGTTTGGCTATGTGGAGCGCGCCTTTCGTCCTGAAGCAGAACTGTACGTACGACAAGGGAAAATTGCGAATCTGGAGGAGCTCAACGCCTACTTCCAAGCTTGGTTGGAGACGATGTACCACCAGCGTGTGCATCGCACCCTGAAAAAGCGACCAGCGCAGGTGGTGCAAGAAGACGGCCCACTTCGACTTGTTGATCCCCTTGTATTACGACAAGCGTTTTTACGAGCAGCGGAAGCGAAAGTGGATAAGACGGCCTGCATCTCGGTCCAAGGTAATACGTATGAAGTGGAGCCTGTACTCGTGCGTTGTAAGGTGGAGATTCGCTATGATCCCTACGATTTACGCGACATCCAAGTGTGGTACGAAGGGAAGCGATATGCCGATGCCACGCCGCTTACCATTCGTCGGCATACCGATAAGAAATTGGCCAAAGACCAAGTCCCAGACGATACAGCACCTATCGAAACAGGCAGCTCATTTCTCGACACCCTCAAGGTACAAGACGAAGCGATTCGCCAAAGCCGTGCAAAGCCTACGTGGTATAGCCAGAAAGAGAAACGAGGTGAGTCGCAGTGATTGCCAAGCATTTTGGCTGGACGTCCGATCCCTTTGACCGCGACATTCCCGTAGAATCTCTCGTCTCCTTTCAGGCACACAGTGAGGTGACGGCTCGACTATTGTTTGCCGCCGAACACAGGCAACTGGCACTGGTCACAGGCGATACGGGGATGGGTAAGACAACAGCGGTACGCGCAGCCCTGCACCGTTTAGACGCAGCCCACTACCGGTCCATCTACGTGGCCAGCGCAAGTCTCTCTTCACAAACACTGGTACGCATTTTGCTCGAACGATTACACATTGAACCCCATGTTCGGTACAGCGACAACCATGCGCTGGTACAACAGGCACTCGAAGAAAGCTATGTATCTGGGCAACAGGTGGTGGCGGTGATCGACGAGGCACATGATCTGAATCCGCTGGTGCTCGGAGAGTTACGCTACCTACTGAATTTTCGCGCTGACTCATTCTCCCCGCTGTCGCTCTGGCTGGTGGGACAGACGGAACTTCGTGAGACACTGCGACTGCGGGTACTTACCCCATTGTCCCAGCGCATTGAGATGCGCTACGCGATGACGCCAATGACCATCGAGGAGCTGTCGTTTTATATGAAGGAACAATTGCTTCGGGTGGGCGAAGAACGGATGGTATTTGCGGCAGATGCGGTGGCGCAGATTGCAAAACTGAGTAAAGGCGTGCCACGTGTGGTGAACAGCATCTGCAAGGCAGCCTTGCTCAACGTAGCGATGCAAGGAGAACAAGTGGTGGGCGTCACCAATGTAGAAAGTGCGTGGTGGGAGGTGAACGGATGAAGCGGTTTGGCAAGCTTCTTTACGACGAGGATATTGAACACTGGCGATTTGAAGACCGCCACGGTGCGTGGTGGTTACACAGCGGAGACACGGTGGCGTTCCATCTAGGCGACCGATATGTGCAAGGGCGAATTGAGCATGCAGAAAATTGGTATGTCCTTCTCGGGAATGCGCGACTTAGTCTATGGCACAAGGGAACTTATGCTGTCCGTATGGAGAAATAGAGAAAATAACCGCGGTGCCTATCTGAATTTGGATGGGCTTTCTCCGCCACTTTCGCAAGAGTACACCGTGAATTCCAGATGACAATGACTGTGGGAAATCTACCGACAAACAATGCTAGCAGCAACAGGCATAAACAGTAGCACTATCCTGATGTATAGTGCTATATTCGGCATGATCGTAAATGTTGCACTTATTCTCTATGTTCTGCGGTCCAAACGAGTCAAAAAAACATTCATTAGATAAGGGATACAGAATACATTTTAATGGTTTTACACACTAAGCATTTGCGAACTCGAATTTTAGGAATTCTTATTGATCAAGTCCTATCTAGTTGTGTTATTTGGTAGTGAGAGGGTGCCGATCCCTTTGTGTTGCTTATGGGGCATCCGGCTCGTATTGCTGTCTGACCTTAATTCAAGTTTTTTTTGCCATCAATTTCTTGCTGAAATAGCGTTTCGTGACTATCCAGCAGTAGTGGTTCCACCACGTTCATCCGTCGCCGATTCACGCGTTTTAGTGGATTGTTCGAATTGATCTGTTTCGCATCTAGTGCTTATTCGAAAATTCCGTAGGTCAGCTCCTCATCGAGTGCCTCGTCTAATACTTGAGCTGCTTTCGGGAAAGTACCCCATAGCGTCATTACCACATGATACGATTTAAAATTGTATCCTTAAACACATTGTAATAATATATTATTACAATGTAACTTTGAGGGGTGAATTGGTGGTAAATTGGAGTCTAGATGCAAGCACTGGCATTCCACTGTACTTGCAACTTAAGCAGCAAATTATCCAAAGGATTATTCAGGGTGAATGGGAAGCGGGATACCAACTTCCGACAGTAAGGCAGATGGCTGTTGATATCAGCATCAACGTAAACACTGTTAGTCGTGTATACCAAGAAGTTGAAAGAGAAGGGTTTATTCGCACTCAGCAAGGAAAAGGAACCTTTGTACGTCCACAGGAAGATTGGATGGGTGGAGCAGATTCTCGAGAAAGCATTGTTAACAAAATTTCAACCGTGATCGCAGAAATGGCTCAAGCAAATGGAGTCACACTTCTTGAACTGATTGCCGGGTTGCAACGTCTATTAAATTCCGGTAACGAACACCAAAAATGAAAATCTCATAAATGAGGTGGATGTTGATGGAGAAGCGAAAAGTACAGGGAATTCAAAAATTAATTTTTGTTATCTTTTTAGCTGCTGCAGTGGTATTGGGAGGAATTTTATTCATTGATGATCACTTAGTAATGGGAATTATAACTCTTTTGGTTATTACGGTTTTAGGATGGTTACTAGCGGATTCTTTCCGAGTGGCGAATCAATGGGAGAAAGCTATAGTTCTTCGATTGGGTAGGTTTAGAAAAATGGCGGGTCCTGGTCTATTTGTAATTGTTCCTTTTGTTGATACTGTCCCAACCTATATCGACCAACGCGTCATTACCACAAAGTTTAACGCGGAACAAACATTGACCAAGGATACAATTCCTGTAAATGTTGATGCGGTATTGTTCTGGATGGTGTGGGACGCACAAAAAGCCGCATTGGAAGTGGTAAATTATAATGAATCTGTATTGTGGGCAGCTCAAACCGCATTGAGAAATGTGATTGGGAAAACTAATTTAGATAACTTATTGTCAACCCGTGAGACTATCGATTTAGAGTTAAAAGAGCTAATGGACGAGAGAACGGAACCATGGGGCATCACCATTCAAAATGTACAAGTTCGTGATATTAATATACCAGGGAACTTGCAGGATGCCATGTCACGTGCAGCACAGGCAGAAAAAGAACGTACAGCTAGAACCATTCTCGGTGATGCAGAGAAACAAGTTGCTGAGTCATTCCTAAAGGCTGCAGAGATGTATAATAACAATCCTGTTGCCCTGCAACTTCGAGCGATGAACATACTCTATGAAGGAATTAAGGAGAAAGCATCGCTCATTGTAGTCCCAAGCTCATTGGCAGACGCAGCAAATATCGGCAACGTACTTGCGCTTGCAAATAGCCATAATCTTGAGAAACCAACTATCGAAGAAGAAACCTCTATTCGTTGAAATATCAAAAATTTTCTTTAGGTTTTAATTACAACAAATCCCAATGACAAGGCAAATGGGCACAGCGATGCTGCTGCTCATTTCTTATGTGAAGTGTGTAATCTTTACAAAAGATTTGATTCTATGAACTCGCAACTAAAATGTAAAAAATGACATTACTCAATCGGGAGCTTTAGTATAATAATAACAAAAATTTACATTTCTACAGAAACTATAATTTAGATATGGGTAGTTCATGTAATTAAAGCACTGTTTTTCAACCAGTATGTCATAATGCAAGATAACAAATAGGCGATCTTTCTCACCAAATTCACCGATTCTGTATCCAATGCTGTATCCAAAGTGGACAATACGCCGCAAGATTAGATGGGATCAGCCGGGACAAGATAAGAAATTGAAGTCGCACAAATGCGGACAACACGGGACAATCGGGGAAAAGATAACACTAGGTGAGAGATGGGGGGAAGCAGTTCGATTCCCCTCGCCTCCATTGAAAAACCCGCGTAAATAGCGGGTTTTTCGCGTTCCAGGAGCCGTTTTGTAGACAAATTGTAGACATCAGAATTTGAGCGGAGAATTCGTCGTGATTTTGGTAGACAATTTGTCTACCAGGTCGGGGTTCAGTAATGCGTTCATTCACTTGCTTATAGTCGGGAACCAAGCTAAAGTCGGACAAACGTGTCCGGGAGTGGATGGCTGGTGTGTCACATTGCAAGGCGCTTATTGGCTGAAAAACTGATCGACGATTTCTATGATGAGTACGAATCCGCAGGGAAGCAGGGAAACACTGAGAATTTCATCGAACAGTTGAAGGCTGTTTTGCCTGATGATCAACATGAATGGTTATACCGGTGGGAAGCGGCCAATGCGGAGCGGTGCGGGGAGGAACTTCGGCAGTTTGCCGATTTTGTGGCGGGAATCTTGATAGCGGCTCATGGCCACGAAGGAGACGGTGCGGTTCAATCAGTCTAGATCAAGAGGTGATCGCTCACATGGTTAGTTCATTGATCCATTTCGTGATATATCATAAGGCAGAGTTCATCCTGATGATGGTTCTACTCGGAGCGTTATTTTTGGGGTTGCTCTTGATTTTGCTCTTGATGCTGATTTTGGTTTTGCTGTTATTGTTGACTTTATCCTTGCGCTTAGTGCGGCTCTTAACCCAATTGCATTCGAGCGTTAATTAATTGAATTCCACTGAAACTTGCTATGTGATTTTTTCGGCGGTATTCGGCATGAGCCCAAAAGTGGCAAGGTTTAGCGGCATTTTGGCGTAAAAAAGATGTGCCAGATTAGTTGGATGTGATATAGATCAAATTTTAAGACTTTAATAAAATCTGTGGGATCAATAATGGCTTTAGTGAGTACTATCCGATTTTTTACGAAGAGAATCATTCAGAAGCCCCTTACTTTCATAGAGTAAGCCAAAACCGACCGAGATACAATCCGAAATTTCTAGTCAAATCAGCGATACTTATCGGGTTAATGTCGGGTTCATTTTATGCCCGATTTTTGCAACGTATCATGTCTCCTTCAGTTACTCTGGCAGGGGGTAATGGGTATCAATTATTTGACACTGACAAGGTGGGGGGGAGGATAGATTTCATGGATTGAGATATACGGTTTTTTCAACTCTAAGGGCATTTCTAATGTGCGACATCTGTAGAAAATAGGGTTCAACCGACATTTTAACAAAAATATACACTAATGAATTTCCTGGATATTAGACCTAACTTTTTCAAGAGATACTAAAATTCCTGCCTTCATAGGCGGCGAGTTACCATACCTTACGTTCAGTGGGGGGGCCATCCCACTGAACGAAGCTGAGAATACTGTCCGAATTTCACGGAGAAAGATGATCAAGATTGCCACAATAGACTTTTTCAAACGTCTAATTGTGATCCCGTATAGTTCTGTATCCATTCAATGCCGAAAACTGATTGTAAACCTTCAGCACCTGTAGGAGTTAATGATACCGCTCTAGAATCTCGGGATTTAACAATCCAAGATAATTCCATAAAGCGGGAGTATATTGCAGCACCTAATGCCCCACCAATGTGGTGTCGGCGTTCGGTCCAATCCACGCAAATCGGAGCAAATTTTCTTCGCGTTTTCTGAACATCTTCTATATTAATCCCAAAAGAAGAGAACCAGTTACCCCCATCACTAGTGACATAAAAACCGTTACTGTTTTCAATGACGACCTGCCGTTCTAATAGTGTCTTTGCAATCGTTACTCCCAACATACCAGCAAGATGGTCATAACAAGTCCGCCCGGTTTTAAGAGTGGGAATTATAATGGAGTCTTTTAATGATTTTACCCTCGGCGGTGAGGATAGAGCCGAAAGAGCTTCGATAGCATTTCGGAGATTTTCATTTACAGCAAGACGAAAGTAACGATGTCGACCAACCTTTTCTACTACAACCCAATCCTTTTCAGTTAATCGTCGAAGATGAAGACTGGCGGTAGGCAAAGCAATACCAGCGATACGGGCAAGTTCACTGGCTGGTAGTGAACCCCCATCACTAAGGGCAACGAGCATCTTCGCTCGGCTTCGGTCGGCTAATAAATCGGCTGCTTCAAAAATATCGTTTCCTACATCCATACTTTTATGATAACAAAAGTATCTGCTTTATACAATTGTCCTAGGTTTTAAATAAACTGGAGGTGTAGATAATGCTTCAGAAGTTGGAAAGGACAATATACCGGGGTGAATATAATAGTGATCTCTATTGGGAGCGTGTCGATCGGAACCTTGGTTGGTTAGGAAATTCGGAAAAAGAACAGAAAGAACGTCAGGAAAAACTTCGTGATGCTGTTATCGGTATTGCCGGAACTGGTGGCATCGGTGGAGCTGTAGCTCTGCGATTAATTCGAATGGGGGTCCGAAATTTAAAACTGGCCGACCCAGATCAATTTGATATCACAAACATTCAACGGCAAATGGGGGCTAGCTTAGTCAATGTAGGTCGAAATAAAGCCGAAGTTGTAGCGGAAATGGCATATGAACTGACGAAAGACGTCAATATTGACGTTTTCCCCGAGGGTATTACCCCGGAATCCGCTGAGGAGTTCATGGATGGCTGTGACGTTGTCATGGATCAAATGGATTTCTTCCAAATCTCTAACCGATATGCTCTTCATCGGGCTTTTCGAAAATCAGATCGCTGCAGGTTTATGTTCAAAATTCCTACCGTAGGACATAGTGTGTTTGTATTCACTTACACCAAAGATTCCATGCCAATTGAAGAAGTTTACGGTATTCCAGAGAACGCTGATATTACCCCGGAAGTGACGCGGCGTTTAATGGAACGGATAATGCCCGAACTTCATGAATTCCCCGGTCAGGATATGTTGGATCATTGGTTTGTTGATATGGAGCGTATGCCTATTTTCGGAGCCTGTCCACCACTGGCCGAGGGCATTTTGGTGGAACGCCTGGCACACGAAATAATGGACATCCCGGGACATATTAAACTTCCAGTCCAACCAGGATACGCTGTATTCGATTCCCTTACTTGGACAGCAAAGCTGGTTGAAAAGGCGTGGTGGGCGGAATGAACCCCATAAATATCGTCTTGTTTTCGGAGGTAAACAGTAAGTTCGGCTATCCGTTTCTTAGGGAATTAATGGGTGATTCTAGAGTTAATTTACTAGCCCTTGTTACCAGCGCTCCAGGTAAACTTTGCGATTACTACCTGAATGAGAGTGATTTTGTCGATTTGGAGGCAGAGGCATCATCATTGGGGATTTCTGTATACCGGCCTAAAACGGTAAATGCACCTTCTTTGATTCAGGAACTCAAAGAACTGTGCCCTGATTATTTTATCATTGCCAACTACCAGCAAATATTGAAACAAGATTTGCTTGATGTGCCAATTCGGGACACA
>JAJZCJ010000087.1 GCA_021846145.1 Bacillota bacterium | reverse complement strand
GTTTTCAAAAGAACACATTCGTACGATTGAACGCATTTATGAGCATTTTTCAAGACTTTATGCTACTTTTTTGTCTGCACAATTAAGAACGATGATCCAACTTGCGGTGGCCTCAGTCGAACAATTGCCTTATGAGGAATTTGTTCGCTCGATACCGGCAGTGACAGTACTCAATGTGATTGACGTGATGCCGATGACAGGGAAGTTTTTGCTTGAAATGGCACCCAATATTGCTTATGCTATGCTAGATCGATTGTTAGGTGGAGAAGGGCAAACGGTCGATGCCACACATCGATTTACGGAAATTGATACGTATGTGTTGGAGCGTTTGTTTACACGTTCACTTCCGTATTTTTCTACAGCTTGGAATGGTATTGCAGAATTGCAATTTAATTACGATACGCTTGAAATCAATCCACAGTTTATCCAAATTGCCAACCCTAATGACGTTGTGTTAGTTGTCTCGCTATCAATTACGATTGGGGAAGTCGCGGGTATGTTGAATCTATGCATGCCGCACATGGTGCTTGAACCAATCATGCCACGTTTGAATACGCGTTTTGCGATGGCAACTCCGCAGCGTCAAGGGCAGGATTTTGAACTGCAGGTGGAGAAGTTATCTAAGCATATGGATGATGTAGAGGTTTTTATGCGAGCTGAACTGGGGTATGCTAATATTCGTTTTGAGGATATTATGAACTTGGCGGTTGGTGATGTGATTACACTTGAGCAACGGGTAGATAGCCCTCTTTTTATGAAAGTGGGAGATGAACTGAAGTACCGCGGCTTGCCAGGCATCATGCACGGACACAATGCGGTTAAAATCGCGCAAGTTGTGGAAGAGGGCTGAGAATGAGCAACGATTTTTTATCACAAGATGAAATTGATGCATTATTAAATGGGAATGCTAATGCGGCACCTACTTCTCCGGAAGCGGGACAAAGCGGTAGCAATGAGTCATCAACTGCAGATATATCTGCGTCTGATTTTAATCCTGACGATTATTTGACGCCGTTTGATCGGGATGCTATTGGGGAATTAGGTAATATTACTTTTGGTACGGCTGCGACGACCTTGTCTACACTGTTGAGACAAAAAGTCAATATTACTACTCCCATTGTGAAAATTATTCGCAATGAAGAAGTGAAAGGAACGCTTACCACTCCACAGGTCATTGCCAAAGTAGGTTATACGGAGGGATTGACCGGATCCAATGTACTTGCTATCAGTGCTCGTGACGCACAGATTATTGCTGATTTAATGTTGGGAGGCGATGGGTCCTCACCGAATGAGGAGCTTAATGAACTGCATTTGAGTGCTGTGGCAGAAGCAATGAATCAGATGATGGGATCTGCTTCTACATCGATGTCTACGATGTTTAATATGACTGTTAATATCTCGCCACCATCAGTGAGCGTTGTGGACTTGGATAGTGATGATCACGGTCTATTTGTACCGTCTCCTGAGGTATTGGTAGAAGTTTCATTTCAGTTGCAAGTAGGCGAGTTAATTGACTCTTATATTATGCAATTGTTCCCAGTGGAATTTGCGCATACTTTAGTTGCTAATTTAATGGGAGCAGGACAAGAGCAAAGCGCTCAGGTAGTCCCACCGGCACCCTCGGTGGCAGAGCAACAAGTGAGTCGCAATACATCGGTGCCACCGCAAAGTGCGTCACAGCCTGTGCATGTGATGGCCGGAACACCCAGTTATTCGGAGATGGGGCAATCAGTTGCACATCAACCAGTGGCGTTTACAGCACCTGTTCCGCAGGTGGAGCGAGCGGTATTTACTTCATTTGACGAGACACCTAGTACGCACGCTGGCAGAAATCTTGATCTATTGTTAGATATACCTCTAGGTATTACTGTGGAATTAGGGCGCACAAAACGTATGATTAAAGATATTCTTGATCTTGCTCCGGGAGCGATTGTAGAATTAGATAAGCTTGCGGGGGAACCGGTGGACATTTTAGTCAATAATAAATTAATTGCGCGCGGTGAGGTGGTGGTGGTTGAAGAGAACTTTGGCGTTCGGGTAATCGATATTCTTAGTCCTACTGAGCGCATTAAAAGACTGCACTAAGCAAAGGAATATATTTATTTAAGCTTGTATAGTAAAGGAGAATGGGTTGTGTCTGCTCGTATCTTAATTGTCGACGATGCTGCGTTTATGAGAATGATGATCAAAGAGATTTTAACTAAAAATGGGTATACGGTCGTGGGGGAAGCAAGTGACGGATTACAGGCCCTAGATAAATACAAAGAATTAAAGCCTGATCTGGTGACGATGGATATCACTATGCCAGAAATGGACGGTATTCAAGCTTTAAAGGAAATTCGCGGGATGGATACTGGGGCGAAAATTATTATGTGTTCGGCAATGGGGCAGCAAGCAATGGTAATCGATGCCATTCAGGCTGGGGCGCGTGATTTTATTGTGAAGCCATTTCAAGCGGAACGCGTAATTGAAGCGATTCGCAAGGCGTTAGGTTAGTATGCTGGGTGGACTTAGCAGCGTACTCTCTCTACTGCTTAGTCTAGTATTCATTATAGTATTGGTGATTGTCTCTATCCGCCTGTTGGGGCGACAATCGGGAATGAAATTGAATCAGCGATTAGTTCGTGTGGTCTCTGTGCTGCCTCTCGGAACTAATAAATCATTACAAGTGATTATTATTGGTTCTAAACGAATTCTCGTTGTCGGTGTAGGTAACCAGGTGGAACCGTTAGCTAGTTTTGAAGATGAAGAATTAGCGACTGAATTAATGCAGATGACGCCATCTAGTAGTGGATCTCTAAGCGGGTTTTCATGGCTTAAAGAATTAGCACAAGCAGCGGGACAAGCCTTTCGTACAAGGGGAAAAAAGAACGTTAGTATCGATCAGCTATTACAAACTCATGATATTGATGAATGGGCAACAATGCAGGAACGACTGGATTTTCTTCGACTGCGTAGAAATGAAGCACTTCAGGATACAAAGATGAATGAACCAGTAAATAATTCAGCGGATCCTTCATTTCAAGACATGTTAACGGATATAGCAAGGAGGTCTAAATGATCAGAAAACGCCTCCTTCCTTTGGCCGTGTTTTTGTTGATTTTTGTACTGATTCCAGAACCGCATGCGTTCGCTCAGGGTACTACGGGATTGCCAGGTGTGTCGCTTTCGGTTACGCCTACTAGCAATCCACAGGCAACGGTTAGTGCGATACAAGCAATCGTATTATTGACCGTGTTAAGCATAGCACCAGCAATTCTAATACTAATGACATCTTTTACGCGAATCATCGTTGTACTATCGTTTGTTCGTAGTGCACTTTCTTTGCAGCAGGCACCACCAAATCAAGTGCTAATTGGACTCGCGTTGTTTTTGACGTTGTTTATCATGACCCCCACTTTTAATGCGGTCAATCATAATGCGCTGCAACCGTATTTATCAGGTAGTATATCGCAGACACAAGCGTTAAATGCAGCCGAATTGCCATTTAAATCATTTATGGCAAAACAAACTCGAATTGAAGATGTCGAGCTTTTCTTGAACTATCGCCATGAGTCTTTGCCTAAATCGTTAGTCAGTTTACCAATTACTACGTTGGTTCCTGCGTTTGCTATTAGTGAATTAAAAACCGCTTTTCAAATTGGTTTTATGATTTATATTCCATTTTTAATTATTGATTTGGTGGTTGCAACGACACTGATGTCAATGGGAATGATGATGTTGCCACCAACTATGATTTCGTTGCCGTTTAAAATACTATTGTTTGTCATGGTGGATGGATGGTATTTGATCGTCAAATCTTTGCTAGCAGGGTTTCATTGATTCGCGGGAGGATTCCATGTGGACGGCAATTTTGTTATTGGTCTAGCCCAACAGGTGATTTTTCTTGTACTTGAAATTGTAGGACCTATCCTGATTGTTGGTATGGTAGTGGGGCTCATTATCAATATTTTACAGGCTACCACACAAATACAGGAGCAGACACTTTCGTTTATCCCTAAAATTGCTGCAGTAATTATTGTGCTTTTTTTGGCAGGTCCTTGGATGCTGTCGCTGATTATTAATTTTACCACACAAATTTTGGGAAATTTGAATCAATACATTCAATAAAGTAGGTAAACATGGCAATTACTCCTTATGTAATGATATTTTTGCTTGTATTTGTGAGAATTTTGAGTCTGTTTTCCATCACACCATTATTAGGTGCCACACAGATTCCTAATCTGTATAAGATTGGATTATCTTTCTTTCTCGCGCAAATAGTGGTTTCTACACTAACGATGCAGGAACTTGCTCAGAAATTGCTACATTTGGACATGTCTCATTTGTTTTATTATATTGTTCAGGAAGCAATGGTGGGATTTGTGATGGGACTGGTCGTCGTTGCTGTTTTTGCGGCGGTTGAATTTGCTGGGCAGTTGCTCGATGTGCAGGTGGGTTTCTCGATTGCGAACTTAATTAGTCCTGGCTTGACTGCACCAGCAGGTATTCTGTCCAACTTTCATTATATTATTTTTGCCATTATATTCATTGGTGGCAATGGGCTATCGACAGTGGTGCTTGCAATGCTTGAGAGTTTTCGTTATTTACCATTAGGAACGGCTGTTTTTCATGGAGCATTAGTAAATGTATTATTGCAAGCACTGATTAATTTGACTGTCATTGGCATTCAACTCGCTTCCCCTGTGTTGCTTGCTGCGTTTATGACCAATGTCTCATTAGCACTAGCTTCAAGATTGGTGCCACAGATTAATGTATTTGTTGTGGGGTTTCCCATGGTTTTATTTATTGGTTTGGTGATGCTTGCGATCATGATGCCGGGCATGGTGTTTGTCATGAATAATCTTGTAAGTAGCCTAAATAATCAAATGGCAAGTATCTTACAAGCGCTTGGGGGAACGATCCCGTGATGAAGTGGGATTTACAGTGGTTTGCTGAAAAAACCGAACCCGCTACAGCCAAAAAGCGCGGAGAATTGCGTGGAAAAGGGCAGGTAGCGCGCAGCATGGATTTGATTATGGCTGTTAGTTTGCTTGCTTTTTTGCTTGGTTTAAAAATTTTTGGAGGAAATGTCTTAAAATCTTTATACCTTTCAATGCAACTGCTATTATCAAATGGAGTGTTGTTAGCAAGTGGGGGATCTGGTTTTACCGAAATGGCGTTATCTGCTATTTATAGCGTATTCATGTCTTTGATTCCTGTGATTATTGTCGGTTTTCTGGCTGGAATCATTACTTCTGTGGCGCAAACCGGGATTATTTTTAACCCGTCGGTATTGGTACCCGACTTGGCAAGAATAAACCCAATTTCAGGAGTTCAACGATTTTTTAGTATGAATTCTGTCGTGGAATTTTTTAAGTCACTTATTAAAATTTTGATTATCGGCATTGTAGTTTATATTGTTCTAACACGAATGATTTCTCAATTATTTCAGATGAACCAAGGAGATCCTTCTTATATTTTAGATTTTTATATTCAAAATGCTTTTCAATTAATGTTTGCTGTGGCTGGTATTTATGCAATGATTGCGATTGTGGATTTATTTTATCAACGTTTTTCATTTGAACGTAAAATTCGCATGAGTAAGGAAGATATTAAGGATGAGATGAGGCAATCAGAAGGTGATCCGCAGGTCAAAAACAAAATTCGTCAACAAGGAAGGGCAATGGCCTTTCGGCGGATGATGAAAAATGTTCCGATGGCGGATGTCGTCATTACCAACCCCACACACTATGCGGTGGCACTTCGTTACGATGCGTTAACGATGAATGCCCCACAGTTAGTGGCTAAAGGCGTTGACAACCTTGCGTTGCGTATTCGTGAAGTAGCAACAGAACATGAAGTGCCAATTGTGGAGAATAGGCAATTGGCGAGAACTATTTATAACGTAGTGGAGATTGATGATTATATTCCTGGTTCTTTGTTTGCTGCCGTGGCGGAAATACTTGCTTACGTTTATCGTTTGCGAGGGCGCATCTAATAAAGTTGGCAAGGAGGTGAAATGCGTTGAATCGAAGAAGTTTATTTCCAATTGCGGCGGTAATTTTTATTGTCACTATGTTAGTTATTCCCATTCCACCCACACTGCTGGATTTTTTATTAATAATTAATATGGCAACATCGCTCACGATTATCATTGTCTCCATGAGTACCAATGAGCCATTAAATTTCTCGGTATTTCCTGCCCTGCTTTTGATCACCACTTTATTCCGATTGGCTCTTAATGTTTCATCGACTAGACTAATCTTGACAAATGGTTATGCTGGTCAAGTCATTGAGACGTTTGGTAGTTTTGTCATCGGCGGGAATGCCGTGGTAGGGTTTATCGTTTATTTGATTCTTGCCATTATCCAATTTATTGTTATTACAAGAGGAGCAGAACGGGTCGCAGAAGTGGCAGCGCGTTTCACCTTGGATGCAATGCCTGGAAAACAAATTAGCATTGATGCGGATATGAATTCTGGTTTGATTACAGAACATGAAGCGCGAGAGCGAAGAAAAAACATTGAACAGGAAGCCGACTTCTACGGTGCGATGGATGGTGCCAGTAAATTTGTCAAAGGGGATGCGGTGGCGTCCCTTTTAATTGTGGCAATTAATATTATTGGTGGTTTTATCATTGGTATGGTGGAAGGTGGTGGCTCTGTGAGTACCGTTCTTGCAAGGTACACACAGTTGTCTGTTGGTGATGGACTTGTTAGCCAAATTCCCGCATTACTTTTGTCAACAGCTACAGGCCTAATTGTGACTAGGTCTGCTTCTAGTGGTGATTTTGGCACAGAAATCATCAACCAACTGCTCTTTTCACCAAGCGCGATGTACATCGTGGCAGGGGTTATGGTAATCCTAGGTCTGTTTTCACCGATTGGGATTTTCATTACAGGACCGATTGCTATTGTGATCATTTTTGCAGCGCGCAGAATTACGAGACAACACACAAAATCAGAAGAAATGGTGCGCACAAAAGAGGATGCAGAGCGAGCAAAGACGACGAAAAGCCCAGAAAGCATGTATTCCCTTATCCATTTGGAAGCGATTGAATTTGAATTTGGTTATGGATTGTTTCCTTTTGTGGACGCGGCGCAAGGCGGGGATTTATTGGAAAGAGTTTCCTTGATTCGACGTCAAATTGCTTTAGATCTTGGCATTGTCGTTCCGATGATTCGGTTTCGTGATAATATTCAATTGCGGGCCAATGAATATGTGATGCGCATTAAGGGATCAGAAGTAGCTCGTTATGAAATTTATCCAGGGCATTACCTTGCGATGAGTCCTGGTATTGCAGATCCAGAAGTGGTGGGAATTCCAACAAAAGAACCGGCATTCGATCTTCCTGCGGAGTGGATTAATGAAAGCATGAGGGAACGTGCGATGATTGCCAACTACACTGTGGTTGACCCACCCTCTTTAATTGCCACTCATTTAACAGAGGTAATTAAGCGCCATGCGCATGAGTTGCTTGGACGACAAGAGACAAAGCAGCTCATTGATGCGATGAAAGAGAGGCAACCTGTGTTAGTGGAGGAATTGATACCACAGACCTTAGCAATTGGCGATGTGCAAAGAGTGCTGTCTAACCTCTTGTTAGAACGAGTATCAATTCGAGATTTATCAACCATTTTAGAAACATTAGCTGATTACGCAAAAATCACCAAAGAAACTGATCAATTGACCGAATATGTGAGACAGCGCCTAAGCAGACAGATCACTGCTCTAGTGCGCTCTGGTGATCAGCCAATTACTGCGATTACTTTAAGTCAAGCTACTGAAAAAAGGATTCAGGATCACCTATCTCATTCTGATCAAGGAATACAGCTTGCATTAGATCCACGCATTGCGCAACAATTGATGAAGGGCGTCAGTGATCATATGACTAGGCTAGCGTCTTTAGGGAAAAATGCCGTGTTGCTTGTTTCTCCCGGATTGCGGGCGCATGTACGGAGGCTGTTCTTGCGTTCGATGCCTGATTTGTACGTGTTGTCTTATTCAGAGATTGACCCAGATGCGCCAATTGAAAGTGGAGGGGTGGTGAACGTTTAAGTGTTTATTAAAAGATATTTGGTCAAGTCGATGCCTCAGGCTGTCGAAATGATTAAACTAGAGCTAGGGTCAGATGCGGTAATCTTGTCTTCACATAAAGTGCGCGCTCAAGGGTTAGCGGGGTTGTTTGGTCGTACAATCTACGAAGTGATCGCAGCCATCGATGAGGACAAGCAGGTGGGGAAAGCTCAACCTGTAAGCAATGCAAGGAGCATGTCATCATCGTTTGTTGGGACAAATAGAGCACAGCAGCAGTCTGTTCCCAGAGGCAACAATGAAGTAGTAGCGACCTTGGAAAGGCCGAGGTATGAAAATAGTCCAAAAATAGCAAAGAACGTCGAATCTGAGCGTGACAGAGAACTTGTGGAGCAGGCACCACGAGTGCGCAAATGGGAACCAGAAAGGATCACTCCTAAAGAACCGGAAATTGTAGAGGAAGAGGCGCTGCCTGTTCCACCACCAACGCTCCACAACATTGCACAAGCTAGAGCCGCATATTCTACTAAAGATTCAGTGGCGAGTGAATTGAAGGAACTGCGTTCCATGTTGACCCATTACGTGATTGAAGGATCAGGATCAGAAAAAAATGCAGATTTAAAACAACTGACTTCACTATGGATGAGCACTGGGCTTTCGCAACCATTGATTGAGCGATTTATGTCAAAATTGCAATCGTTTCAAGCGTCAAATCCAGATTCTTTTCATGCTATTTCAGAAGCGACTCGGGCATTTATCAATGAGTCATTGTCAAATGCGGGTTCACTGCGCTTGATTCGTCCAGAGGATCACTATGTGGCTCTCGTGGGGCCAACTGGTGTGGGGAAGACTACTACCATTGCAAAATTAGCAGCGCATGCAAAATTAAAAGAGGGTCGTTCGGTGGGGCTATTAACTGTCGATACTTTTCGCGTGGCAGCAGTGGAACAATTGCGAACATACTCAGATATTTTGAATATCCCTTTTGCTATTGCTGAGTCGGCATCAGAAGTAGAGGAAGCTTTCGATCAGCTTAGTGAGTGTGATTTAGTATTGATTGACACGACTGGTCGAAGCTTTCTTGATAACGAGCAAATTGATGAATTGAGGGAACTCTTAGCATCAGTGACACTTGATCTGACCTATCTGGTGATTAGTTTAACCGCCCGTCCAGCAGAGGCTTTTAAGGTGGCTGAACTTTTAAAGCCGATTGGTTATCAAGGGTTACTATTTACAAAGGCTGACGAAGCCATATTGCCTTCGCTGGCATTGACCATGGCTGATCAATTTCATTTACCGCTTTCCTACATCTCTGGAGGACAGCACGTGCCAAGCGATTTATTTACTGCTGAAAACGCGTGGTTTTTAGATCGTTTTGCAGGAGGTGAAAGTAGTGCCAGATCAAGCTGAACCGCTGCGCCAAATGATCAAGGAACAAATGGCTGTCACCGCCCCTAGGCATACACGACTGATTGCAGTGGCAAGTGGTAAAGGTGGAGTAGGTAAAACTAATATTGTTTTGAACCTAGCGTTGACGATTGCGGGACAGAAGAAAAAAGTAGTGGTACTCGATGGGGATTTTGGTTTTTCGAATATCGATATTTTACTTGGGATGAAGCCAGAGTACAGCTTACAGGATGTGTTAGATGGGAGAATCACTTTAAAAAAAGCAATGATGAAAGGTCCTTATGAATTGTATTTTGTGTCTGGTGGAGCTGGCATCCCTACCGATGAATCGCGAACTCATGCAACGGTTGCCCGTTTGGCTAATGAACTTCATATGATGGATGGGGAATTTGATCAAATTTTTATTGATTTTGGGGCGGGATTTGGTTCGTTGACCTCTGAAATGATGAGGCTATGTGATGATTTATTACTTGTGATCACACCTGAGAATACTTCTGTCGCGGATGCCTATGCTTTGTTAAAAATGATGTCTATAAGGGGCAGTGTGCCAAACGTTCAATTGGTGGTCAACCGGGTCGCTACATTGGTTGAAGGAGCTGCCACGTCGGAACGGTTTATGTTAGTCGTAAGTAGGTTTTTAAATATTAATTTAAAAACATTGGGCTATGTACTTGAAGATGCGGCTGTCTCTCGGGCTGTCAATCGCCAAGTTCCCTTTATCATCGGCGAACCGCAATCTGCAGTGACAAAGTGTATGCATCAATTAGCTAAAAACTCTATGTCAGATATAGATAAATCTACGAATGAACATGGTATTAAAGCGTTTTTCCAGCGATTTTTTAAGCGTAACTAATTGACGATGAGTGCGAGTGTGATGGATTCATGGTGAATAGCGCATTGCCAAGTGTAATTGCGATTGGCGCTTCAACGGGGGGGCCAAAAGCTGTCCAAGTTGTGCTGGAAAATATGCCGCTTGACATGAACTCGATCGTGTTTATTGTACAGCATATGCCGGAAAATTTTACAAAATCGTTTGCGGATCGGCTAAAAAACGTGACTGGACATCGTGTGTCAGAGAGTACTCACCAAGAATTTGCTCAACCTGGTCACGTATATGTGGCTAAAGGTGGTATACATCTGATGTTGAGAGAAGTGAACGGGAGGATCCAACTGCTTCACTCAATGGAACCCATTATGTTACATCGTCCATCAATCGATGTTTTTTTGTACAGTTTTGCAGACATTGCTGGTTTGAAACGTGCTGCCATTTTAACTGGGATGGGTGCAGATGGTGCAAAAGGATTACATGAAGTCAGGCTAAAAGGAGGAATTACTGTGGTTGAAAACGAAGTAGACTGTGTAGTATATGGTATGCCAAAGGCTGCGTTTGAATTGGATCGAATGCATCAGGTTTTGTCGCTAAAATCAATCGGAGATTTTCTTTCTGGGAATCATTAGTCATTTTGTTCACATAAGGGGGAATTCCATTCATGTCCTTTCAGGGATCAATTAAGGTAATCGTATTTAAGATGGCAGATCAATTTTTCGGAGTTGATGTCGGCCAAGTGATGTCGATTGAACGCGTTTCTGAAATTACAAGTGTTCCACATACTATTTCTTTTGTCAAAGGAATTATTAATTTACGTGGAGTGGTCACGCCTGTGATTGATTTGCGTGAACGCCTCGGATTGCCAACGCAACTATATGTAGCAGAATCGCGATTGATTGTAGTGCGAAATAATGATTATGATATTGCCTTGATTGTTGATGCAGCTAACGATGTGATGGATATTGATGGGAGTATCATT